>CAINDZ010000663.1 GCA_903847545.1 uncultured bacterium
CAATGAAGTGAACGCACGGTTCGGCAGCTGACGAGGAATCGCGGAAGGGTCGCGGTAGGCTGCGCCCGACCAGCTGCGGACTTGACCCGCGCCGGACTTGCGCCGGCGCAAGTCTTCGCCTTCCGTGACGCGAAATCGTCCCACCCGCACCAGGACCGGTCAGACCCGTGACCATGCCAGCAACACCGCAAGCCACCACCGCCGCCGTCTCCTGCCGCGGCCTCGTCAAGCGCTACCCCGACGTGCTGGCCGTCGACGGCCTGGACCTCGACGTGCGCCCGGGCGAGTGCTTCGGGCTGCTCGGGCCCAACGGCGCCGGCAAGACCACCACCGTCGAGATGCTCGAGGGGCTGACCACGCCCGACGCCGGGGACATCACGCTGCTGGGCGAACAGTGGGGCCGGGGCGATGACCGGCGGCTGCGCCAGCAGGTGGGCGTGCAGCTGCAGGAGACCAAGCTCTCCGAGAAGCTGACCGTGCGCGAGACGGTGCGGCTGTTCCGCTCGTTCTTCGACGAGGGACGCGACGTGGAAGAGGTCATGGACCTGACGGGGCTGCAGGAGAAGGCCCGGTCGCGCGTCGGCAAGCTCTCGGGCGGGCAGAAGCAGCGGCTGGCGCTGGCCTGCGCGCTGGTGGGGGCGCCGCGGCTGCTCTTCCTCGACGAGCCGTCGACGGGCCTGGACCCGCAGGCGCGCCTGCGCGTGTGGGAGATCGTCGAGCAGTTCAAGGGGCAGGGCGGCACCGTCATCCTGACGACGCACTACATGGAAGAGGCCGCGCGGCTGTGCGACCGGGTGGCGATCGTCGACCACGGGCGCATCATCGCGCTGGACACGCCGACGGCGCTCATCGACTCGCTGGGGGCGCGGCAGGTCATCTCGTTCACGGCCGACGGCGAGGTCGACGCCGCGGCGCTCGCCGCGCTGCCGGGCGTGCGCTCGGCGCAACGGCAGGCCGAGGCCTGGGTGCTGAACGTGGAGCAGGCGGGGCCGGTGCTGCCCTCGGTGATCCAGGCGCTGGCGGCGCAGGGGCGGCAGATGGACCGGCTCAGCACGCACCAGGCCACGCTCGAGGACGTCTTCGTGCACCTGACCGGGCGGGGGTTGCGCGATGAGTAGCCGCCGCTTCACCGCGCTGGTCGAGCTGACCCGCGCCCGCATCCTGGAGTTCGTGCGCGAGCCCGAGGCCGTGTTCTGGGTCTTCGTCTTCCCGGTGCTGATGGCCGTCGCGCTGGGCATCGCGTTCCGGTCGCAGACGGCAGCGCTGACATCGGTGGCGCTGCTGGACATTGGAGAGCCGGCCAGGCGCGCCGAGCTGGAGCAGAAGCTGCGCGCCTCGCCGCGCCTGCAGGTGCGCGTGCTGGGCGAGGCCGAGGCCGCCCTGGCGCTGCGCAAGACGCGCGTCGAGGTGATCGTCGGCCTGGACCCGGCCGCGCCGGCCGCGCCCGCGGGAGGCAACGCGCCGCCGGCGCTGGTCTACCGCTTCGACCCCGCGCGGGCCGAGGGGCGCGCCGCCCGCCTGGTCGTCGACGACGTCGTGCAGCGCGCATGGGGGCGCGCCGACGCGGTCGCCACCGTCGACGGACCGCCGCCGGCCCGCGGCGCGCGGTACATCGACTTCCTGATCCCCGGCCTGATCGGCATGAACCTGATGGGCAGCGGTCTGTGGGGCATCGGCTTCTCGGTGGTCAGCGCGCGCGTCAACAAGCTGCTCAAGCGGCTGGCCGCCACGCCCATGCGGCGGGGCGACTTCCTGGCCTCGATCGCGCTGTCGCGGCTGCTCTTCCTGGGGCTCGAGGTGGCGGCCATCGCCGGCGCCGGCCGGCTGCTGTTCGGCGTGCGCATCGAGGGCAGCGTCCTGGCGGTGCTGATGGTCTCGCTGCTGGGGGCGCTCAGCTTCGGCGGCATCGGCCTGCTGGTGGCGGCGCGGCCGCGCACCATCGAGGCGGTCTCGGGCTGGATGAACCTGGTGCAGCTGCCCATGTGGCTGCTGTCGGGCACTTTCTTCAGCTACGAGCGTTTCCCGGCCTTTGCCCTGCCGTTCATCCGCCTGCTGCCCCTGACGGCGCTGAACGACGCGCTGCGCGGGATCATCAACGACGGCGCCTCGCTGGGCATGCTATGGTCGCCGGTGCTGGTGCTGCTGGTGTGGGGGCTGGGCGGGTTCCTGGTGGCGGTGCGGATCTTCCGCTGGCAGTAGCGGGAGGGGCACGGCTTGCGCCGGCGCAAGTCGCGGCGAGGGGGATGGCATGATGGCAGACGACTTCACGAACGTCTACAACGACGCGGCGCGGGCCGCCTCGTACGACCAGCTCGAGTATCCGGGCACGTACCACCTGGCGTTCCGCGACATTCCCATGCTGGTCGAACGCCACCTGCCGCAGGCGGGCGCGCGCCGCGCCCTGGACTTCGGCTGCGGCGCCGGGCGCTCGACGCGGTTCCTGCACGCGCTGGGCTGGCAAGCCTGCGGCGCCGACATCTCGGCTGCGATGCTGGACCTGGCCCGCACGCGCGACCCCGGCGGCGCCTATCACCTGGTGGGCGACGGCGATCTGGGCGACGCCGTGCCCGGGCCCTTCGACCTGGTCCTGTCGGCCTTCACCTTCGACAACATCCCCGGCTGGGAGAAGAAGGTGGCGCTGATGGCGGCGCTGCGCGCGCGGCTGGCTCCCGGCGGCCGGCTGCTGAACCTGGTCTCGTCGCCGGACATCTACACGCACGAGTGGGTGTCGTTCTCGACGAAGGA
>CAINDZ010000664.1 GCA_903847545.1 uncultured bacterium
GGCCGGTTGTCCAGCGCGCTCGGCAGGCGGAAGCCGTGCTCGACCAGGTTCAGCTTCCGCGAGCGGTCGCCCTGGTACATCGCCCCGATCTGCGGCACCGTCGCGTGCGACTCGTCGATCACCAGAAGGAATTCCGGCGGGAAGTAGTCCATCAGGCAGGCCGGGCGCTCGCCGG
The DNA here is from genome assembly GCA_903847545.1 of uncultured bacterium. Lineage (GTDB taxonomy): Bacteria > Krumholzibacteriota > Krumholzibacteriia > LZORAL124-64-63 > LZORAL124-64-63 > CAINDZ01. The sequence continues at coordinate 176 of CAINDZ010000664.1, forward strand.
CCGCCCGCCCGTCGAAATATCGCGAATAGTTCTCGACGCCGGCGCAGTGGCCGACCTGCTGGATCATCTCCATGTCGTACCGCGTGCGCGAGGCGAGCCGCTGCGCCTCGAGCACGCGCCCCGCCCTGTCCAGTTCATGCAGCCTGTCCTCGAGGTCCCGCGACATGGCGTCGACCACCGCGCCGGTGCCGCCCTTCTCGGCCACGAACTGCGTCGCCGGATAGATCGCCGCCTCGCCCACCGATTCCAGGGCGCGCCCGGTCAGGGGCTCGACCCAGGTCAGCGACTCGATCTCGTCGCCGAAGAACTCCACCCGCAGGACGCGCTCCTCGAACGCGGCCCGCACCTCCACCGTGTCGCCGCGCACGCGGAACGAGCCGAAACCCGCCTCGTGGTCGTTGCGCGCGTACTGGATGGCGACCAGGTCCGCCAGCAGCTCGTCCCGGTCCCGTTCCTGGCCGCGCGCCAGCGCGATGATGCTCTCGCGGAACGTCCGCGGGTTGCCCACGCCGTAGATCGCCGACACGCTCGCCACCACGATGACGTCGCGCCTGGTCAGCAGGCTGCTCGTCGCGCGCAGCCGCAGGCGCTCGATCTCGTCGTTGATGCTGGTGTCCTTCTCGATGTACGTATTCGTGGCCGGGATGAAGGCCTCGGGCTGGTAGTAGTCGTAGTAGGAGATGAAGTACTCGACGGCGTTGTCGGGGAAGAAGCCCTTGAGCTCCCCGTACAGCTGCGCCGCGAGCGTCTTGTTGTGGCTGAACACGAGGGCGGGACGATCCAGCTGCGCGATCACGTTCGCGATCGTGAACGTCTTGCCCGAGCCGGTGACGCCGAGCAGCGTCTGGCACCGCTTGCCGGCGCGCGCGCCGGCCACCAGCGCGGCGATCGCCGAGGGCTGATCACCCGTCGGCGCGAACGGCGCCACCAGCCGGAAAAGCCCCACGATTCCCCCCGGATGGTCAGGGCAGGCCGGGCGACCCGGCCGCCATGAGGTCCACGGTGACCTCGCCGCCGTCGGGCGGCGCGACCAGCTCCCGCGGTTGCCCGTTCACGGTCAGCGTCACGCCCTGCACCGTCCCCAGCCGCAGGCTCACGCGGGACAGGGCCGTCCAGTACACCACGTCGCCGCCGCCGGGCAGGGCGTACGCGCGCCCCGCCTCGATGGCCGCCGCCGGCAGGGTGTCGAGGGCCGCCGTCGCCCAGGCCACCTCGACGAAGGCCGCCTCAGCATCGCGCCGCACCGCCACCGGCACCGGCGCCGCCGCCACCAGGCGCACCACCAGCGGCCACGAGCGGCCGTCCGTGAACGTCGCCGGGTCGCGGGACACCGCAGTGCTGTCGCCGGACACCGACGTGCTGTCGCCGGCCACCGGCCCGCCGTCGGACGCGATCGGCGCGCCTTCCGTCGCCGGGATGCCGGCGCCGGCCGTCGCCGCGCCGTCGTCCACCATAGTCGCCAGCGTCGACTCCGCGCCGTCCCCGCCCGCCGCCACCGGCGCCTCGTCACCGCGCCCGGCCCACAGCACCGCGCCGACGGCCAGGCCGGCGACGACGATCGCGCCGGCCGCAACCCGGCCCCACGGCATGCCGACGCGCCGGATGCGCACGTTCTCCTCGCGCGGCGAAGGCGCGGCCGCCTCCAGCCGCGGCGCCTCGCGCTCGGGGCCGCCCATCAGCGCCAGCACGTCCTCGACCGGCAGCCCCAGTTCCTTGGCGCACGAGCGCACGAAGCTGCGCGCGTAGATGGGCCCGGACAGGCGGTGATACTCGTCGGCCTCGAGCGCCGCGAGCGACCCGGCGGGGATCTTCGTGCGATCCGCCAGGTCGTCAAGCGTCCACCCGCGCTGCCGGCGCGCCGCGGCGATCACGGCGCCGGGCGACTTGCCTTCCTCGAAACTCGCCATCTCTGCCTCCACGCGAACGTCGCGCCGACTGCTCAGTCGAGGTCCCTGATCCGCGCCGCCAGCGTGGCGGCCTTGGCTTCGTTCTCGGCGAGCGTCTCGCGCTGCTGCGCGACGACCTGCGCCGGGGCATTGGCCGTGAACTTCTCGTTCGACAGCTTCGCCCGCATCCCCGCCAGCCAGCCCTCGAGCTTGTCGAGCTCCTTCTGGAGCCTCTGCCGTTCCTTGTCGAGATCGACCAGGCCCTTCATCGGCAGGAACACCTCGACGGCCCCGGCCACGCCCGCGCCCGCGGGATGCGGCGCCGGTCCGTCGCCGGCCACGGACACGCGCTCCAGCTTGGCGAGCAGCGCCACCAGCGGCGCGTTCGCCTCGAGCGCGGCACGCCGGGCGGCATCCGTCGTGCGCAGGACACCCTCGCCGCGCAGGCCCGGCGCCACGCCGAGCTCCGCGCGCAGGTTCCGCAGGACGCCGACGATCTCCATCACCTCGGCGAAGGCCGCCGCCTCGCCCGCGAACGGCGCCTCGCCGCCGCAAACGGGGAACGACGACGTCATCAGGAAGCCGTCCGCGGGCGGCAGCCAGCTCCAGAGTTCCTCCGTGATGAACGGCATCACCGGGTGCAGAAGCTTGTAGGAGACGCCCAGGCACAGGACGGCCACGGCCAGCGCCGGTTCGCGGCGGGCGGGGTCGCGCAGGCGCGGCTTGATCGCCTCGAGGTACCAGTCGCAGAACTCGTGGCGGAAGAAGTTGAACACCTCGTACGAGGCGTCGTTCAGGCGACGGCGCTCGAGGTTGGCGTCGCAGTCGGCGGTCACCCGGTACATCTGGGCGACCAGCCAGCGGTCGGCCGCGTCCAGGTCCTCGTCGCGCACGGCCAGCGGCAACTCGCCGCCGAACACGCCGCGCCAGGTCGCGCGCAGCGCCTCGGCGGGCGCCTCCTGCCACGCGGCCGCCGGCGCGACCGCCGACAGGTCCAGCGTGCGCGGCGCGGCGCCGGGCTTCACGGCCGCCACGCCGGCCTCGTCCCAGTAGCCGAGCACCAGCTTGGTCGCCTGGAAGATCTTGTTGCAGAAGTTGCGCCCCACCTCGAGCGTCGTCTCGTCGAAGAAGACATCGGCGCCGGTCGGCGTCAGCATCACGAGGCTGCAGCGCAGCGCGTCGGCGCCGTACTTGTCCATCAGGTCGATCGGGTCCGGGCTGTTGCCCAGCGACTTGCTCATCTTGCGGCCCTGGCCGTCGCGCACGATGCCGGTGAACAGCACCTCGCCGAACGGCTTCTCGCCCAGGAACTCGTAGCTGGCCATCACCATGCGGGCGACCCAGAAGAAGATGATGTCCGCCGCCGTCACCAGGACCGACGTCGGGTGGAACCGCTCAAGGTCGTCGGTCCGCTCGGGCCAGCCCAGCGGCGAGAACGTCCACAGCCAGCTGCTGAACCACGTGTCCAGCACGTCCGTGTCGCGCACCAGGCGCGTGCCGCCGCAGGCCGTGCACGCCGTGGGCTCGGCCGCCGCGGCGATCTCGGCGCCGCAACCCTGGCAGTACCAGACCGGGATCTGGTGCCCCCACCACAGCTGACGGCTGATGCACCAGTCGCGGATGTTCTGCATCCAGTTGTTGTAGACGCCGACCCAGCGGTCCGGGTACAGGCGGATCTCGCCGTCGGCGACGGCCGCGAGCGCGGGCTGCGCCAGCTGGTCCATGCGCAGGAACCACTGCTTGGACAGGTACGGCTCGATGACGGTGCCGCAGCGGTCGTGGTGCCCCACCTGGTGCACGTGCTTCTCGACCTTGTCCAGCAGCCCCTCGGCCTCGAGCGCCGCGACGACCTCCTTGCGCGCCTTCTTGCGGTCCAGCCCGGCGAACCGGCCGGCCTGCTCGTTCATCACGCCCGAGGGCGTCATGCAGATGACCTGCGGCAGCCCGTGCCGCCGCCCCACCTGGAAGTCGTTGGGGTCGTGCGCCGGCGTGATCTTGACGAAGCCCGTCCCCTTCTCGGGGTCGGCGTGGTGATCGCCGATCACGGGGATCTCGCGGTCGGTCAGCGGCAGCTTCACCAGGCGGCCGATGAACTGCTTCCGCTGCGGGTCGTTCGGGTGCACGGCCACGGCGACGTCGCCGAACATGGTCTCGGGCCGCGTCGTCGCGACCGTCACGTGACCCGAGCCGTCGGCCAGCGGGTAGCGCAGGTGCCACAGGCTGCCCTCGACCTCGCGGTGCTCGACCTCGTCGTCGCTGATCGCCGTCAGGTCGTGCGGGCACCAGTTGACCAGGTAGACGTCGCGATAGATCAGGTCCTTCTCGCGCAGGCGCAGGAACGCCTCGGTGACGGCGCGGTTGCGCGCCTCGTCCATCGTGAACGCCTCGCGGCTCCAGTCCAGCGAACAGCCCAGCCGCCGGATCTGCGTCGTGATGCGACCGTGCGTGTGTTCCTTCCACTCCCAGGCGCGCCTGAGGAACTCGTCGCGCCCCGCCTCGCGCTTGTCGATGCCCTGCTCGGCCATCTGCCGCGAGACGACCTGTTCCGTCGCGATGCTCGCGTGGTCGGTGCCGGGCACCCACAGCGTCGGACGCCCCTTCATGCGCGCCCACCGGATGAGCGTGTCCTGGACCGAGTTGCCCAGGCAGTGACCCATATGAAGGATGCCGGTCACGTTCGGCGGCGGCAGGGTGATCACGAACGGGTCGCCGGCGGCGTCGTCGGCCGGACGGAACAGGCCGGCCTCCTCCCAGGTCCGGTAACACTTTTCCTCAAGCCCGCCGGGGGTGTACTGGGCCATGTCGCGAAGGTCAGCCAAGGATCCCACTCCTGTCGCCGCGGAAGCCCGCGCCTGCGGAAATGTCAACGCGGAAGCAAGTTGGCAAATTAGCATCCGGCCTGCCACGGGGCAACGGATTCCCCTGTCCGATGTCCGGAAACCGCAAAATCGCCGATCCTTGTCGTTTTCTGAGCTTACGGGTCCTATTTTGATTTCTGTACACACCATACCTCAAGGAAATTTACCCGGTATCGGAAAAATATGCTTCCAGCGTCGCGACAAATGGAGTAAGTTGGCTTGTGGAAAGCGCAGGAAATCGCCCGTAACGTCCCGCTCTGAAAGGTTCACGGGACAAACATCGTGGGGGATCTACATGAGAAAGCTACTGCTTGGAATGTGCATGCTGCTGGCCCTGACCGGCAATGCTTGGGCGCAGCTCGACCCTGATGATGATGGCATCGGCGTCTACTTCGATCCCTGCGCCTGCAACAACTGCATCACGATGCCCGTCGGCGCGCACCGCGCCTTCCTGGTCATCACCCACCCGACCAGCCCCGCGGGTGTCCACGGCTGGGAAGCCAAGATGTGGGCCGAGGGCCCGATCTTCATCACCAACGTCGACGTCATGGGCGTGAACGTCAACGTTGGCACCCCGCCCGAATACATGGTCGGCATCGTTGATCCGCTGATCAACCCGTTCACGTACCCGGCCGTGGTCGTGGGCATCATCGACTTCTACCTGTCGAGCACCGCCTCGCCGGCGTACTTCTACATCGACGGCATCCGCTTCCACTCGCTGCCGGAGAAGATGCCCGCCTACCTCGACGGCTCTGACACCAACGTCATCAAGAAGCTGCAGCAGTCGACCGGCGGCCGCACCTTCCCGGTGGCCACGATCAACGGCGAGTGCGCCGTGCCGGCCGAGAGCCAGAGCTGGGGCGACGTCAAGGCGCTGTTCCGCTAGGCACGCCGTCTGAAGGCCCCGCGGTCCTCGACCCGGCGCCACAAACCGACGAAGCAGGGCCCGCACACGCGGGCCCTGTTTCTTTACCCACGCATCGACCGCGCGCCAACGAATGCTTGGCAGGCCGGAACCCCGTGGTACAATCGCGCCTGTTGCGGTTGCGGCCGTGACGCCTGGGACGGCCCCCAATCGCGGAGCGCACGACTTGCGGCACCCGGCGGGCTATCGACAGACATCGTTCGAGCGACTGTCGCGCGCCCTCGCGCTGATGCTCGCGGCCCCCCTCCTGCTCGCGCTATCCCTGCCGACCGCCTTCCACATCGTCAAGCGTTCCGAGTACGGCTTCTCCGCCCTGGACATGAAGGTCGTGAGCGTCGTGCCGGCAGGTCCGGCCGAGCGCGCCGGCGTCCGCAAGGGCGACCGGCTGGTCGCGGTCGACGGCAGCCCCGTGTCGCGCATGTTCGAGTTCTACGCGGCCACCGCCGGGCACTACCGCCAGGAGCCGATGTCGCTGCGGGTGGCGCGCGGCGCGGAGGAACTCGAGGTCCGCATCGTCCCCGTCCCGCCCGACCAGACGGCCATGGTCACGCAGTACACGCAGTGGATCAGCGGCCTGGCCTTCCTGCTCATCGGCTGGTGGGTGCTCGCGCGCAGGGCCGACCCGGTGGCGCGAAATTTCTTCGCGATGTGCGCGATTTTCGCGTTCTTCCTCATCGACATCCCGGACATCGACAACCTGGCCTACGTCGTGGCGAAGTACCACCTGCGCACGCTGCTCCAGTTGCTGCTGCCGGCCTACGTGCTGTTGTTCTTCCTGCAGTTCCCCACGCCCTGGCGGCCGGGCACGCGTGCGCACGCGCGCCTGCGCTGGGTGTTGCTGCCGGCCTGGGTCCTCTTCGCGCTGGCCACGGTCAACGAGGCGCTGCGCGGCGCGCGCCCGGCCGGGCTGCCCGAAGCCCTGATCGAGACCGTCTCGCTGGCCACCATGCTCGCCTGCTTCATCGCCGGGCTGGCGCGCTTCGCCCGCTCGGCGCTGCGTCGGGACCGCCCCGTCATGCGCACGAAGATGCTGGTCATCCTGGCGGGCCTGACGGCGGGGCTGGTCCCGTTCCTGGTGACGATGGCACTCGCAGCCATCGCCCCGGGCGCCAGCGTGCCGCACCTGCAGTACCTGGGGCTGTCCCTGTTGCTGGTGCCGGCCAGCTTCGCGCTCGCGATCATGCGCTACGGCGCGCTCGACACCGCGTTCGTCGTGCGCATCGGGCTGATCTACGGGACGCTCACCTCGCTCATTGTCGTGGGCTACCTGTCCCTCACCGTGGCGGTGGGCACCTTCCTGTCGTCACGGTACGCGGTCGACTCTTCGCACGTGCTCGTGCTCCTGGTCGCAGCCACGGCCCTGGTCGTCGCCCCCCTGCGAAACCGCGTCCAGGCGCTGGTCGACCGTGCTTTCTACCCCTCGCGCCGCGCCAACCGCGACGCCATCACCCGGCTGACCGACCGCCTGACCGGGCTCATCGAGGTCGAGCCCGTGCTCGGGCACCTCGCGGCCTCGCTGGGCGAACTTTTCCGCCCCCGCACCTTCGCCATCGTGCTGGCGACGCCCGCCCCCCAGCGCGGGTTCGCCGTCCGCACGTTCTGGTCCCCCACGCCGCACCCCGAACGGCAGGCCTGGCCCGCGCTGCCGGCCGAGAACATGCTGGCCCCGCTCCTGAACCGGGTCCGGCGGCCCGTCTTCTGCGAGGAACTCGAGGACCACGGCCCGGACCGCGCCGACGAGCCGGCCCGGCAACTGCTGGCCGCGCTCCAGGCCGAGCTCCTGGTCCCGCTGGTGTCGGGCAATCGCCTGCTCGGGTTCATGGCCTTCGGGCCGAAGAGCGGCGGCCAGCTCTACGGGCAGGAGGACGTCAGCAACCTGCAGATGCTGGCCCTGCAGGCCGGCCCCGTGGTCGAGAGCCGCCAGCTGTACGAGGACCGCCTGCGCGGCAAGCGCCTGGAGACCGAGCTCTCGGTGGCGCGCGGCATCCAGTCGAACCTCCTGCCGACGCAGGCGCTGGTGCTGCCGGGCTGCACGATCTGCGGCCGCAACGAACCGTGCCGGACCGTCGGCGGGGACTACTTCGACTACTTCCCGGTCGAGAACGGCGGCTTGGCGCTGGCGATCGGCGATGTCTCGGGCAAGGGCATCCCCGCCGCCCTCATGATGAGCTCGCTGCGGGTCGCCTTCCGCCTCGCCGCCGAGGGCGCCGCCTCGCCGCGCGACGTGGTCGCGGCGATGAACCCGGTCGTCGCCTCGCTGGTCGGTCCCAGCCACTTCATCTGTTTCTTCTACGGCGTCTGGGATCCCGGCAGCGGACTCTTGCGCTACTGCAATGCCGGCATGGACCCCCCGGTCGTCATGCGGCCCGGCTCGACGCACCGCCAGCATCTGCGCAAGGGGGGCCCCGTCCTCGGCGTTGAGCCCGAGTTCGCCTACCGCGAAGGCGCCATCGCGCTGCAGCCGGGCGACCGGGTCTTCCTGTACACCGACGGCCTGACCGAACAGCGCGACCCCCAGGGCCGGTTCTTCGACGCCGACCGCCTGCTCGCGCTGGTCGACCAGGGCGCAGGCTCACCTCCCGCGGCGGTGCTTGAGCACGTATTTGCCACCGTCAATGCTTTCGGCCACCAGCACCGTTCCGACGACCAGACTGCCATGATATTGGATATCAACAAGTTAGGCTGATCTTCTCCCTTGGGCCCTGAACTTGCTGAAGATTCCCCGGATGGGGCGGCGTCGCGAGGCGCCCAGCGGCCGGGGAAATCCTCAAGTCGTGCAACGGCCGACCGATCCCTAAGCCAGGTACTCCTGAATCCTTGAACCGGAGAAAGGGGGGATCGAGATGGAAGGTGGGATCATCCTGCTGACGTTGTCGTTGCTCGATCTCTTTTGGTGGTTGAGAAAATGACCAGCGCTCGCTAGCCCCTGGCTGCCGGCCGATGCCGCAGCCAGGGGTGTTTTTTTTGGCCTCCGCCCGCTCTCATGGCCGCAGCAGCGCCGAAACCGCCCGCTCATAGGTCGCCAACGCCTGCGCCCCCACCCACCGCTTGCGGATGACCCCGTCGGGCCCGACCAGGAACGTCGTCGGCAGGGCATCGATGTCGCCGAACGCCGGCACCAGGTCCGGTTGCGAACCGAGCATCGCCACGGGCATCGTCAACTTCTTGCCCGCCACCACCTGCCGCACCTTGCCCTCGCCTTCCTGCCCGATGGCCACCGCGACCACGATCAGGCTGTCCGGATGCGCGGCGCCCAGGGCCTGCAGGTGCGGCAGGGCCTTCAGGCAGGGCCCGCACCAGGTGTCCCAGAAATCGACGATGACGACCTTGCCGCGCTGGGCCGCCAGGTCCACCGTGCGTCCGTCGATGGTGGTGAAGGTCACCGCCGGCAGCGCCTGCCCCTCGCGCCCCCCCACGGCCTTGGCGGCCGAGGCCGTCCCGCAA
>CAINDZ010000665.1 GCA_903847545.1 uncultured bacterium
AAGGTGCTGGTGCTGCCGGCCGACGACCGGCGCGCGAACGCCACGTCGGCCCTGTCGGGCCTGACGGTGACGTTGCCGCAGCACGACCCCTTCCGCGCCGACCTGCAGCGCATGTCCGACGCCGGCGGCTGGGGCCTGAAGCTGGGCGCCTCGCCCGAGCGCCTGGACCCCGAGGACCTGGTGGCCGAGGTGGCGCGCGGCAAGCTGGACGCCGTCATCGTCGACGACCTGGTGGCCCAGACCGCGCTGACTTATCGCGACGACGTGCGCGTGGGCCTGACCCTGGGCGAGCAGCGCCCGACGGTGTGGTTCGTGCGCCAGAACAGCCCCGAGCTGCGCAACGCCCTGAACACGTTCCTGCGCGGCCACCTGAACGTGGATGCGGACGGGCGCGAGCGGCGCAGCAACGACTACACGGTGCTGCACGAGCGCTACTTCGAGGACCCGCGCTCGATCCGCGGATTCCGCGAGGCCGACACCCGCCCCGACATGGGCGGCGCCATCTCGAAGTACGACGACATGATCCGCGCGCGCGCGGCGTTCTTCGGGCTGGACTGGCGCATCGTCACCGCGCTGATCTACCAGGAGTCGCGCTTCGAGCCGGGCGCACGCTCGGTGGCCGGCGCGGTGGGACTGATGCAGGTGCTGCCGCGCATGGCCGGCCCGCAGGCCGACAGCCTGCACGTGCCGGGACCGAACCTGACGGCGGGCATGCGCCTGCTGCGCACCATCTACGACTCCTATGCCTACTGCGACTCGCTCGACCGCTGGTGCTTCACGCTGGCCGAGTACCACGCCGGCCCCGCGCGCGTGACCGACGCCCGTCGCATCGCCATGGAGCAGCGCCGCGACCCGAACCGCTGGGAGGACTCGGTCGCCCTCACGCTGCCCCGGCTGTCGGAACCGACGTGGACCTCGAAGCTGGGCTCGGCGCCGTTCGGCGGCGGCCGCACGGTGCGCTACGTCAACCAGGTGCTCAGCCGCGCCAGCCTGTACGCCCAGGTGATCCCGTCCGGCGCGCCGGCCGGCGTCGACTCGAGCGGCAGCCGCGCGATGGCCAGCGCCGCCAACTTCCCGTAGGAGCCCCCCAGTGTCTCGTCTCGCCGGCGGAAGGCCGTCCCGCACCTTCACCATGCCGTCGCTCGGCGTCGCCGTGCTGCTGGCGTGCGCCGCGGCGCCGGCGGCCCGGGCCACGCCGGCCCGCCTGTTCGCCCTTGGCGGCGGCGACCACCTGACCGACACCTCCGACCTGTTCCGCTGGCCGGGTGCCGCGCGCGACGACGCCGGCGGCTGGTGGGTGGACTCGGGCCGCCTCTTCGCGCCCGATGCGTGGGGGGCGCGCGACGACAGCCAGGACACCGGCCCCGCGGCCGCCGTGGCCTGGAACCCGGGCGGCGACGAGGGCGCCTGGACCGCCGGTCTCGGCGCGTGGGCCTTCGCCGCCGACGCGGACCAGTCCGGGCTGCACCGCGACGGCCCGGGCCGCTCGCTGGCGGCCCTGCTGGGACGACGCGCGGGCAACATCGATGTGGCGGCGAGCTGGCGTGTTTCGTTCGGCGACGTGCCGGGCGCTGTCGGTCCCGCCGAGACCTACCGGCACCGCCGCGACGTCGTGGGCCTGGGCGCGCGCCTGGACGTTTCGCCGCGCGCGTTCCTGGACCTCGCCTGCGATGCGCAACGCGAGCGCAACCTCGCCATAGGCGGCCTGGATGCCCTGGACCCCCGCGGCGACGAGGTGCTCGCGGCGAGAGGCTGGAGCGCGCGGGCGCGCGCCTTCGTCGCCCTGGACGAGCGCCTGACCCTGGCGCCGGTCATCGAGGTCGTGGACGAGACCCGCGACGGCGCGCGCGATGGCGACCACTGGTGGCTGCCGGTGCCCACGGGGCACACGGAAGACCGGCTGGTGCGCCTCGGGGCGGGCCTGTGCCGGCTGTCGGGACCCGACCGCCTGCTGGCCCTGTCCTTCGAGCACCTGTCCGTCCGCGGGAACAACCTGGGCCACCTG
>CAINDZ010000666.1 GCA_903847545.1 uncultured bacterium
CCACCTCGGCCGCCGCGCGGGCCACGACGGCGCGCACCGCCTCGCCGGGCTTCGCGTGGGCGAGGTGGCGCCGCACGTTTTCCACCACGACGATCGACGCGTCGACCACCATGCCCACCGAGAACGCCAGGCCGCCCAGGCTCATCAGGTTGGCCGTCAGCCCGACGCGGCCCATCACGATGAACGTGACCAGGTACGTCAGCGGCAGCGAGAACACGACGATGAGCGCCGTGCGTAGCTCGGCCACGAAAAGGAACAGCACCAGGATGACCAGCAGCCCGCCCTCGAGCAGCGCGTGCACCACGGTCTCCAGGCACGCCTCGATGAGCGAGGTGCGGTCGTAGAACACGTTCAGGCGCGCGCCTTGCGGCAGCGTCGGCCCCAGGTCGGCCACCGCCTTCTTGACGCGCTCGACCACCTCGCGCGAGTTCTCGCCCTTCAGCATGATGACCATGCCGGCGACGACCTCGCCGCGCCCGTCGCGCGTGACGGCGCCCTGGCGCGGCTCGGCGCCCACGACCACGTCGGCCACGTCGCGCAGGTACACGGGCGCGCCGTCGCGCGCGGCCAGCACCACGCTCTCGAGGTCGGGGATGTCCTGCATCAGGCCCACGCCCCGCAGGTAGACCTGTTCCCAGCCGCGCACGATGACGCCGCCGCCGGCGTTGGCGTTGCCCCGCTCGATGGCCGTCACCACGTCCTCGCTGGTCAGCCCGTAGGCCAGCAGGCGGTCGGGATCGACCAGCACCTGGTACTGCTTCACCTGCCCGCCGAAGCTGTTGACCTCGTTCACGCCGGCCAGCGGCTTCAGGTAGGGCGCCACCAGCCAGTCCTGGATGGACCGCAGCTCCATCGGGCTGAAGCTCTCGCCCTCGACGGTGTACTGGAAGATCTCGCCCAGGCCCGTGCTGATGGGACCCAGCTCGGCCTCGGTGCCGGGCGGCAGTTCCTCGCGCGCGGCGGCCAGCCGCTCGAAGACCACCTGCCGCGTCCAGTAGGTGTCGGCGCCGTCCTCGAAGCTGATGACGACCTGCGACAGGCCGGCCTTCGACAACGACCGCACCTGGGTGACGCGCGGCAGGCCGCGCATCGCCAGCTCGATCGGGTAGCTCACGCGCTGCTCGACGTCGACCGCCGCCAGGCCCGGCGACTGCGCCAGGATCATCACCTGCGTGCCGGTCACGTCCGGGAAGGCATCGATGGGCAACCGCGACCAGGCGATGGCGCCGGCGGCCAGCAGGGCCACCGTCGACGCCAGCACCAGCAGGCGGTTGCGCAACAACCAGTGGAATCCATGCATGGCGCCCCCCTTAGTCCGCGCAGCCGGCGCCCATTTTCGAGCGCAGCACGTCCGATTTCAGGAGGAAGGCGCCCTCGGCGACGACCGATTCGTCGCCGTTCAGGCCCCCGGTGATCTCCACGCGATCGCCCCACGCGCGCCCGGTCGTCACCGGCCGGCGCACGAAGAAGTCGTCGTGGTGGCGGATGAAGACGAAGCGGCGGCCCTCGTCCTCGAGCACGGCCGCGGCCGGCAGCACCAGGGCCTGCCCATCGCCGGGCAGCAGCACGTCGACGTTCGCGAACATGCCGGCCATCAGCTTGCCGTCGGGATTGTCGGCGGTGACGCGCAGCTTGATGGTGCGCGTGGCCTCGTCGACCGACGGGCTGATGAAGTCGACGGTGCCCGGGAACTCGCGGTCGGGCCAGCCGCGCACGCGCAGGATCGCCGGCAGCGGCGCGGGCGCCAGCTTCGCCAGGTCGCGCTCGTAGAGGTCGGCCCATACCCACACCGACGCCACGTCGCCGACCGTGGCCATGACCTCGTCGGGGCGGGCCGGCTCGCCGGCCACCGCGTGCAGGAACAGCACGGTGCCGTCGACGGACGACCGCAGCACGGCGCGCGCACCGTCTCCGCCGGCACTATTCCCGCCGTCGCCAGCGCCCAGCCGCGCCGCCTGGG
>CAINDZ010000667.1 GCA_903847545.1 uncultured bacterium
CGCTGTCCGTTCTGCCCGGGCCACGAGGCCGACACCACGCCCGAGGTGCTCGCGCTGGGCCGGCCCGACGGGGCCGCCCCGGACACCCCGGGGTGGCGCCTGCGGGCGTTCCCGAACATGTACCCGGCGGTGAAAGCCCCCGGCGCGGGTCCGGCAGCCACGGATGCGGATGACGAGCTTCTGCCAGCTTGCGCCGGCGCCGGCCGCCACGAGGTCGTCGTCTATTCCCCCGACCACGGCGCCAGCCTGGCCACCCTGGCCGCGCCCGACCTGGTCGCGCTGCTGGACGTCGTGCGCCGGCGCATCGCATCGTTCGCGACCGAGCCCGGCGTGCGCTTCATCGCGCCGTTCTGCAACCACGGGCCCGAGGCCGGGGCCACGCTCACGCACCCGCACCTGCAGGTCATCGGCGCGCCGCGCATCCCGTTGCTGACCGTCGAGAAGGCTGTGCGCCTGGACGCCTGGCGGCGCCGCCACGGTTCGTGCCTCCTGTGCGACCTCGCGGCCCGCGAGCGGCGCGACGGCGCGCGGCTGGTCCGCGCCGACGACCACTGGACCGCCGTGACGCCCTGGGCCAGCCGCTTCCCGTGGGAAGTGCTGCTGGTGCCGGCGCGCCACGTCGGCTCGCCCCTGGACCTGGACGAGGCGGAGGCCGCATCGCTGGCCGCCATGCTCGGGACGCTGGTGCGGGCCCTGCAGGCGCGCCACGGCGACCTCTCCCTGAACCTGGTCTTCCACCTGGCGCCGCGTCGCGGCGGTGACGGGTCGTTTGCCGACCCGACGCTCGATGCGCTCGGGGACGGCGCCGTCGGGCAGTGGCACGGGCACATCGAGTTGCTGCCGCGCCTGAGCCGCCTGGCCGGCTTCGAGGCGGGCACGGGGTATGCGATCAATGCGGTCGAACCGGAGGCGGCGGCCGCGCACCTGCGCGCGGCGGAGGGGTGGGCATGAACATCCTGATGGTGGCGGCCGAGTATGCGCCCCTGGCGAAGGTCGGCGGGCTGGCCGACGCGGTGGCCGGCCTGGCCGGCGCGCTGGCCCGGCGCGGGCACGACGTCCGTGTCGTGCTGCCGTGCTACGACGCGCAGGCGGCCGGGGCCGCCGGGTTCCGTGCGCGGCCGGGCGCGGCGCTGCCGGTTCGGGTCGGGCAGCGGTACCACGTCGTGAGGCTGCTCGAGAAGCCGCGGCCCGGGCGCGGGCCGCGCATGATCCTCGTCGACGAGCCGGTGGTGTTCGGCGGTGGCGTCTATCCGCAGGGGGCCGGGCCGGCGTTGTCGCTGGCGCGCGCCTCGCTGCTGGCGCAGGCGGCGCTGCTGCTGCCGGGCCTGCTGGACTGGCCCGTCGACATCGTGCACGCGCACGATGCGCAGGCGGCCCTGGCGCCCGTCTACCGGCGGCAGTGGTTCGGCGGGCAGGGGCTGCCGGGCGCCGCGGGCACCGTGCTGACGATCCACAACCTGGCGCACCAGGAGGTCCATGCCGCGGGCGCCGTGCACGAGCTGGGCCTGGCGCCGGAACTGGCGGCGTACCCCGGCCTGCTCGAGTTCCACGGCAGCGTGAACCTGATGAAAGCCGGCATCCTGGCGGCGGACCGCGTCAACACCGTGAGCCCGACCTACGCGCACGAGACGGTCGCGGACCCGGCGTTCGGCTGCGGCCTCGAAGGCGTGCTGGCGGGGCGCGGCGCCGACTACGGGGGCATCCTCAACGGCGCCGACTACGAGGCGTGGAACCCGCGCACCGACCGCGCGCTGCCGGCGCCGTTCAGTGCTGCTTCGCCGGGCGGGCGCGAGGCCTGTCGCGCCGCGCTGCGCGCCGAGCTCGGCCTGGAACTGGCGGACGACCGTCCCCTGTGCGGGTTCGTCGGGCGGCTGGCCGCGCAGAAGGGCCTGGACCTGGCGCTGCCGCTGCTGGAGCGGCTGGCGGGCGACGGCTTCGGTTTCGCGCTGCTGGGCACGGGGGATGCCGCGCTCGAGGCGCAGGCCGCGGCCGCGGCGGCGGCGCTGCCGGGCCGGGTGGCGTTCGTGCGCGGCTTCGACGACGCGCTGGCGCGGCGCATCTATGCGGGCTGCGACATGTTCCTGATGCCGAGCGTGTTCGAGCCCTGCGGGCTCGGCCAGATGTACGCGCTGCGCTACGGCGCGCCGCCGGTGGTCAGGTCGACGGGCGGGCTGGCCGACACGGTCATCGATGCCGACCGGCCCGACGGCGACGGTTTCGTGTTCAACGACGCGCGGCCCGATGCTCTGCTGGCCGCCCTGCGGCGTGCCGGAAGCCTGTGGGCCGACCGCACGGCGTGGGGCGCGCTGCAGGCGCGCGGGATGCGGCGCGTCTTCGACTGGGACCGCGCCGCTGCAGGCTACGAGGATGTGTACGGGGCTGCCGCGCGGGCGGCCGGGGGGGATGACGATGCAGGGCGATGACCTGGAACGGGCGCGCACGACGCTGGTCGCCGCGGGCTTTCGCGGCTCGCGCCAGCCGATGCTGCTGGTCGATGTCGACGGGCGCGTGGCGGCGGCGAGCGAGGGGGTCGCCGAATTGGCCGGCGTCCCGCACGCGGACCTGCTGGGGCGGGCCTGCGCCGACTGGTTCGCGCCCGAGGGCGCCGTGGACCAGTGCACGCTGCTGGGCGGGTGCCAGGGCGGGCTGCGGCGGCAGGCTCACCTGCGCCACGCCGGCGGCGAGTTGATCCCGGTCGAGGTCGTCTGCTCGAGCTTCCATGCCGACCCGCTGCCCGGCGTCGGCGAGGGCGTGGCGGATGCCGAAGACGCGCGTCGCCACTGCTTCTTCCACATCGAGGACATCCGCCGGCGCGAGCACGACGACCAGGTCCGCGCCGCGCGCCAGGCCAAGCTGCCCCTGCTCAACCAGGTCAGCGAGGCCCTCTACGGCGCCCACCTGACGCTCGACCAGCTGCAGCAGGCCATCCTCATCTGCGTGACCGCGGGGCAGGGCCTGCGCTTCAACCGCGCGTTCCTGCTGCTGGTCGACGACGCCGGGACCACCCTGCGCGGCGAGCTGGCCATCGGGCCCAGCAACCACGACGAGGCCGCGCGCATCTGGCACGACCTGGCCGACCGGCCGGCCGACCTGTTCGAGATGATGACCAGCTACGACCAGTCCATCAAGAACACCAACGCTGCGGTCAACGAGATCGTCCGGCGCATGGTGGTCTCGCTGGATCGCACGGATCATATCCTCGTGCGCGCCATGCACGAGCGCCGCGTCGCGCGGGTGACGGGCGACATGCAGCTGCCGGGGGCCGACGAGCTGCGCGGCTGGCTCGGCGGCGGTCATTTCGCGGTGGCGCCCCTGACCATCCGCAGTGGGCCGGTCGGCGTCATCGTCGCCGACAACGCCATCAGCGGCCAGGAGATCAGCGACCTGGACCTGGAGTTCCTGCAGATGTTCGCCAACCAGAGTGCGGCCGCGGTCGAGAACAGCCGCCTGTACCGCGAGCTGGAGAAGCGCCTGGTCGACCTGCGCCGGGCGCACCACCAGCAGAAGGAGGACCAGCAGACGCTGCTGCGCATGGAGCGCCTCAGCGTCATGGGCGAGACGTCGGCCATCGTCGCCCACGAGTTGCGCAACCCGCTGGTCGGGATCGGGGGGTTCGCCCGGACCCTGATGCGCAACCTCGACGAGAACGACCCGAATCACCGCTTTGCCGCGATCATCTCCGAGGAGGTCGCGCGCATGGAGGAAATCATCCACGACCTGCTGGATTTCATCCGCCCCCGCAAGCTGCTGCGCCAGGAAACCGTGATCGACGCGCTGGTCGCCGAGACGGCCGAGCGGTTCCGGGGCGAGCTGGACGGGGCCGGCGTCGGGCTGGCGGTCGAGCCCGGCTGCGGCGAAACGGCCCTGGAATGCCATCCCGGCGAGATCCAGCAGGTGTTGCAGAACTACCTGATGAACGC
>CAINDZ010000668.1 GCA_903847545.1 uncultured bacterium
CGATCTCGGTGCCCGGTCATGGCGCGCCGGGCCGCGCGCCGCCAGTTGTCGCCGGGAGCGCCCGGTCCGCCGGTCGCGGCCCCGGCCGGCGCTCGCCGTTCGGCCTCGAGCAGTGCGGCGGCGGCGACCAGCGCCGCGCGGTCATCGTCGTCCAGCGCGGGCAGCCACGCCGCGGGGTCGAACGCCTTCTCCACGAAGTGCGTCGTGTAGGTGCCGTCGCGGAACGCCGGCTGGTCCAGCGCCCACAGGTGGAACGGCAGGTTGTGGGTCGGGCCCTGCAGCGTGAACTCGCGCAGCACCCTCTGCGCGCGCGTGATGGCCCGCGCGCGGTCCTCGCCCCACACGATCAGCTTGGCCAGCAGCGGGTCGTAGTGGATGGGCACCTCGAAGCCCTCGTACACGCCCGTGTCCAGGCGCACGCCCGGCCCGAGCGGCGCGTTCATCGACTCGATGCGCCCCACGCTGGGGGCGAAGTTGCGCGCAGGGTCCTCGGCGCAGACGCGGAATTCCAGCGCCCAGCCGCGCTGCGACAGTTCCTCCTGCCGGATCCCGATGCCCTCGCCGCGCGCGATGCGCACCTGCGCGTGCACCAGGTCGATGCCCGTCACCAGCTCGGTGACCGGGTGCTCGACCTGCAGCCGCGTGTTCATCTCCAGGAAGTAGAACTCGCCGCCCGGCGCCAGGATGAACTCGACCGTGCCGGCGCCGCGGTAGTCGACGGCGCGGGCCGTCTGCACGGCGGCCTCGCAGATGCGCGCGCGCAGCTCCGGCGTCAGCGACGGGGAGGGGCTCTCCTCGATCACCTTCTGGTGCCGCCGCTGCACCGAGCACTCGCGCTCGAACAGGTGGATGGCGCCGCCCTTGCCGTCGCCCAGGACCTGCACCTCGATGTGCTTCGGGTCCTCGATGTACTTCTCGACGAAGATCGCGTCGTTGCCGAACGACTTGCCGGCCTCGCCCATCGTCTGGCGCAGCGCCGCGGCCATGTCCGCGGCCGAGCGCACGATGCGCATGCCCTTGCCGCCGCCGCCGGCCGAGGCCTTCAGCAGCACGGGATAGCCGATCTCCCCGGCGCAGGCGACCGCCACCGCGGGGTCGCGCACCGCGTCCTCGGTGCCGGGCACGACGGGCACGCCGCTCTGCATCATCTTGCGGCGCGAGGCCAGCTTGTCGCCCATCACTTCCATCGAGGCGGCGGTCGGCCCGATGAACACCAGCCCGGCGGCCTCGACGGCTCGGCAGAAGGCGGCGTTCTCGGACAGGAAGCCGTACCCGGGGTGGATCGCCCCGGCGCCGCACTGCCGGGCGGCGTCGATCAGCTTCTGCGCCACCAGGTAGCTCTCGCTCGCCGGCGCGGGCCCGATGAACACGGCCTCGTCGGCGACCAGCGCGTGCAGGGCCGTGCGGTCGGGCTCCGAGTACACGGCGACCGTGCCGAGGCCCATCTCGCGCAGGCCCTGGATGATGCGCACCGCGATCTCGCCGCGGTTGGCCACCAGGACCTTGTCGAACGCGTGCGTAGCGGACTTCTTGCTCACGCGAATCTCCTACAGCGGGATGTTGCCGTGCTTCTTGGGCGGCAGCGTCTGCTTCTTGTTCCGCAGCGAGGCCAACGCCGCCACCAGGTGCCGCCGCGTGTCGGCCGGCTCGATCACGTCGTCCAGGTAGCCCAGCCCCGCCGCGATGAACGGGTTGGCGTACGTGTCGTTGTACTCGTCGACCAGGCGCTTGCGCTCGGTCGCCGGGTCGTCGCTCTCGGCGATCGCCTGCCGGTACAGGATGTTCACGGCGCCCTCGGGGCCCATCACGGCCAGCTCGGCGCCGGGCCAGGCGATGTTGTAGTCGGCGCGGATGTGCTTGCTGTTCATGACGTCGTAGGCGCCGCCGTACGCCTTGCGCGTGATCACCGTCAGCTTCGGCACGGTGGCCTCGCAGAACGCGAACAGCAGCTTGGCGCCGTGCTTGATGATGCCGCCGTACTCCTGCTCGGTGCCGGGCAGGAAACCTGGCACGTCCTCGAAGACCACCAGCGGCACGTTGAAGCAGTCGCAGGTGCGCACGAAGCGCGCGCCCTTCAGGCTGGCGTTGATGTCCAGCACGCCGGCCTGGAACTTCGGCTGGTTGGCGACGATGCCCACCGGCTGCCCGTCCAGCCGCGCGAACCCGCAGATCAGGTTCTGCGCGTGCTTCGGCTGCACCTCCATGAAGTCGGCGTCGTCGACCACCAGGCGGATGACGTCGAGCATGTCGTAGGGCCTGCGGCTGTCGTCCGGCACAATCGAGTTCAGCTTCTCCTCGCGGCGGTCCGGTGCGTCGGTCGGCACGGCGCGCGGGGGATCCTCGAGGTTGTTCTGGGGCAGGAAGCTCAGCAGCCGGCGCGTCATCAGCAGGCAGTCGGCGTCCGAGTTCGCCATGAAGTGGCAGACGCCGCTGCGCGTCGAGTGCGTGTTGGCGCCGCCCAGCTCCTCGAACGTGACGTCCTCGTTGGTCACCATCTTGATGACGTTCGGGCCGGTCACGAACATGTAGCTGGTCTGGTCGACCATCAGCGTGAAGTCGGTGATGGCGGGCGAGTAGACCGCGCCGCCGGCGCAGGGGCCCAGGATGGCCGAGATCTGGGGCACCACGCCCGAGGCCATCGTGTTGCGCCAGAAGATCTCCGCGTAGCCGGCCAGCGAGCGCACGCCCTCCTGGATGCGCGCGCCGCCGCTGTCGTTCAGGCCGATCACCGGGCAGCCGTTCTCCAGCGCCTGGTCCATCAGGCGGCAGATCTTCAGGGCATTGGCCTCGCTCATCGAGCCGCCGAACACCGTGAAGTCCTGCGCGAACACGTACACCTGCCGGCCGTCGATGCGGCCGACGCCCGTGACCATGCCGTCGCCCACGGGGCGCGAGCGGTCCATGCCCATCTCGTGGCTGCGGTGGCGCACGAAGACGCCGGTCTCGGCGAAGCTGCCCTCGTCCAGCAGCAGCTCGATGCGCTCGCGGGCCGTCAGGCGGCCCGAGGCGTGGATCTTCGCGACCTTCTCGGGGCCGCCGCCCTCGAGCGTCTGGCGGCGCAGGGCGTGCAGGCGCGCGAGCTTCTCCTCGAACGAATGCGACATGTCGGTTCCTTTTGGCGGTTCCGGCCGGGGCCCGCGGGGGCCGGGGGATGTCCAGGGCGGGGCACAAGATAGCAGATCGGCGGGATCGGAGTCAGCCGGAATCGGGCCGCCCGCGACAGGTCAGCCGCGGCCTTCCATGCGCTTGAGGACCAGGCGATCGACGACGGCGGCCAGGGCGCGGTGGCTGGTCGGCTTCAGGATGAAGTCGGCCACGCCGGCGTCGCGCGCCTGCTGCTCGTTGAAGCTGTCGCGGAAGCCGGTGCACAGGGCCACCGGGATGTCCGGTCGCACGTCGTGGATCCGCTGGGCCAGGCGGACGCCGGACATCTGGGGCATGATCTGGTCGGTGATGACGATGTCGAACAGGCCGGGCGTCTGCGAGAAGTCGGCCAGGGCGCTGCGGCTGTCCAGGTGGATGACGACGCGGTAGCCCAGGCGTCGCAGGCCGCGAGCCAGGACCTGCGCGACCATCTCCTCGTCGTCGACCAGCAGGATGGTTGCGCGCGGGGTCCCGCCCGCCGGGAGCTCCAGCTCGAGCGGCTCGGGTTCGGCCGGCTGCTCGGGCACCGGCGTGATCGTGGTGATCGCGGTGTCGGTGCCGGCGACGACGCGCCAGGCGATGAGCGGGAACCAGATCGCGCACGACTCGACGTCGCCGTTGTCGTCGATCGTCACCCCGCCCTGCTCGCCGACCATGCCGCACAGGGCCGTCAGGTCCGAGTCGGCCGGCGTGACGCCGTTGCCGCCGGCGCGCGCCTGGCGGTCATTGGGCACGCTCTCGACGCTCAGGCAGGCGTAGGCGCCGGGCGCCAGCGTGGACGGGTGCGCGGGCAGGGGCCCGTCGAGGCGCTGCTCGGCCAGGCGGATCGTCACGCGCCCGCCGCCGGCGCCGAGGCTGCGCACGGCCCCGCTGCCCAGCGTCATGATGGCCTGCTGCACACCCGCACGCGTGGCCAGCACGGCGCCGCAGGCGCCCAGTTCGGCCTGCACCTCGGTCGACGACGGCACGATGTCCTGCAGGAGCTTCACGGTGTCGCGCACGACCGGCAGCAGGTCCTGGGGACGTCGCGCCTGGTCGGCATCGCGGTAGAAGTCGGCCAGCTCGCGCACCAGGTCGGTCGCCTGGTGGCCCGCCTTCAACAGGCGATCGATCTCCTGGCGGGCCGGCGCGGGGAGGCCCGTCTCGTGCGTCGCCAGGCGCGCGCTGCCCAGCATCGCCGCCAGCAGGTTGTTCAGGTTGTTCACGATGCCGCCGGCCAGGATGCCGACGGCCTCCAGGCGTCGCGCGTCCTGCAGCTGGTGCCGCAGGCGCTCGATCTCGGCGTCACGCCGCTGCAGCCGCTGCGCCGTGCGGGCGCGGTCCCGGCGGGCGCGCACGAGCAGGACCACCGCTGCCACGCAAAGCACGGCAGAGGCGGTCAGCAGGGCGAGGGCGGGAACGGGCAGCTGGGTGGTCATGGGCTCCTGCCGGGTCGGCGCCGGGCCGGGGGCGGCCAGGCTGCCGACCCCTGCACACAAGATAAGACCAAATCCTACCGCGGTCATCAAGATAATCGCCGGGAACCGGGATTCGCCGGTGCCCGGTACTGAGGGGCCGCCACGCACATAAAGGGGGCGGGCCTTGCGGCCCGCCCCCGGGATCATCGACGACCGCGGAGGGTCAGCGGTACATCGCCTTGATCGTGCCGAGGGTCATGGTCTCGGCCGGCACGGCGCAGTTGACCAGCGCGATGCCGTTGGCGAACGGCTCGAACATGTACGTGCCGCAGGCGTCATGCAGGATGCCGGTGGCGTTGTTGTAGCACTGGCCTTCCATCACCTGCGCGAAGTTGTACCAGAAGTCGTCGAACGTGAGGCTCGAGCCGCCCAGCACGTTCACGGTCCACTGGCCCGAACCGAGGCTGAAGCCGGCCGGCACCATCATGCCGTCGACGATGGTCACCGTGACGCTCTCCCACTGCTCGGGGGAGGCCAGGTAGGCCGCCGCCGTCACGTAGTTCACCGGCGGGATCGGGGCCGTGCCCGTCTTCAGGATGTAGCCGTACACGCCGGCGCCGGGAATGTCGATCGTCGTCAGGCCGCAGACTTCCTTGAACAGGCCGCAGATCGAGATCACGTCGCCGGGCGCGAAGGTGTGCCCCGGGTACGAGACCCAGATCGCGTCCCAGGCGCCGAACGGAGCCTGGGCGGCGTAGAACCCGTTCGCTCTCACGGCCGTGATGACGGCGTTGCAGGGCGTCACAAGCGTGTTGACGCCGGCAGGCGAGTTGACTTGAAGCGTATGGATCGATGAACTGCATGCGTGGGCCACGCCAGTGACCAGCATCACGGCGGCGACCAGCGTTAGCGCAAATTTCCTCATCGTGATCCCCCCGGTTGTCTTCGCAGCCTGCCGCAACGTTTCGTCAGGCCGACATTGAAATCCGTTCCAGCAAGCCTGCCCCGGCGGCTGCCCGCCGTTCATCAAGCATCCCGCCTTCAGCACATGGAAAACGGGCGAAATCTCCTCATGTACCCGCGCGGACGATACCACCACCCTAAAGGAGTGTCCAACAAAAAAAACCGGAAAACCTTCTTTTTTCCCACACCAAATGGGGCAACATTCGCATCCTTCATGTATTTCTTGGCCGCTTTTATGACGTTTCATGATTTGTTCGGTCGCATTTGACGCACGCCAGCGGGGGCCGGTATAGTGCGCACGGGTTGGTCCCTGCGTGAGCCATGCCACTGCTCCCGGCCGGAGGTCCCTGAAAGACATGAGTTTCCAGAACCTGATCTGCCACGTGGATGGCGGTGTCGCCACCGTCACCGTCAACCGTCCCGAAAAACTCAACGCCCTGAACGCGGCCACGATCGGGGAGCTGGCCGCCTGCTTCGAGGGCCTTGCCGCGGCCCCCGAGGCGCGCGTGGTGGTCCTGACCGGCGCGGGCCCCAAGGCGTTCGTCGCGGGCGCCGACATCGCCGAGTTGGCAGCGCTGGGCGCGGCCGACGCGCAGGCGCTGGCGCGACGCGGGCAGGCGCTGATGGACCGCATCGAGCACCTGGGCAAGCCGGTGATCGCGGCCGTCAACGGCTTCGCGCTCGGCGGCGGCTGCGAGCTCGCGCTGGCGTGCACCTTCCGCTGGGCCGGCGAGAACGCGAAGCTCGGGCTGCCCGAGACCGGGCTCGGGCTCATCCCCGGCTACGGCGGCACGCAGCGCCTGCCGCGGCTGGTGGGCCGAGGGCGCGCGCTCGAGATGATCCTGCGCGGCCACATGGTCACCGCGCCCGAGGCGCTGGCGATGGGCCTCGTCAACCGGGTGCTCCCCGCCGAGGAGTTGTTGCCGGCCGTGACCGGCATTGCCCGCGAGATCGCCGCGCGCTCGTCGCTCACCCTGCGGTGTGCGCTGGAGGCCGTGGAGGGCGGGCTCGGCACCGACCCGGCGGCGGGGCTTCGCCAGGAGGCGGGTCTGTTCGGCGTCGTGGCGTCCTCGGATGATGGCCACGAGGGCTGCCGCGCCTTCCTCGAGAAGCGCCCCGCGACGTTCACCGACCGCTGAGCGTGGGTGGGCGTCGCCGTCGCGGGGCGGCGCCCGCAAACATGACTGCCGAGGTCCGGGAACGGCGCGCGGCGCGTCACCGATTTCCTTTGGACGCCCCGCCCGCCTGATTATCTTTGCCCCTGCAAGGACCTCGACGCCTTCCGACCCGCGATGAAGAGGTGGGGATCCCATGACCGACAACGCCGCACTCGACGTGCCCTGGATGGAGGTCAACGGCGAGCTGTGCAAGGGCTGCCAGCTGTGCCTGGCCGTCTGTCCGAAGAGCGTCATCGCGATCAGCGAGAAGCTCAACAGCGCCAGTTACCACCCGGCCTACTACACCGGCGCCGACTGCACCGGTTGCGGCCTCTGCTTCTACGCGTGCCCCGAGCCGGGCGCCATCCGGGTGACCAAGCCGTAGGCGCGCGCGACGCCGCGTTGCCGCGCGCGTCGCACGCCGTGACGGACCGAACGCACGAAACGAGGGATCATGGCCAGACAATTCATGAAGGGTAACGACGCCATCGTGGTGGGCGCTCTCGCCGCCGGCTGTCGCGCCTACTACGGCTACCCGATCACCCCGGCCAGCGAGATCGCGCACGCCGCGGCGCTGCACTTCCCGGCGCTCGGCGGCGTCTTCATCCAGGCCGAGAGCGAAGTCGCGGCGATGAACATGGTGTACGGCTCGGCCGGCATGGGCGTGCGCACCATGACCGCGTCGTCCAGCCCCGGCTTCAGCCTGAAGCAGGAGGGCCTGTCGTACGCGGCCGGCGCCGAGCTGCCCTGCGTCGTGGTCAACATCGTGCGCGGCGGCCCCGGCCTCGGCAACATCGCCCCCGAGCAGGGCGACTACTTCCAGATCACGAAGGGTGGCGGGCACGGCAACTACCGCCTCATCGCCCTGGCGCCGAACGGCGCGCAGGAGATGTGCGACCTGACCATGCACGCCTTCGAGCTGGCCGACAAGTACCGCAACCCCGCCTGCATCATGGCCGACGGCATCACGGGCCAGATGATGGAGGTCGTCGAGATCCCGAAGGCGCAGCCGCGCACGTGGGACCACTCGTCGTGGTGCGTCGACGGCACGCCGGCCACGGCCGGCAACCTGGTCAGCAGCATCATCCTCGAACCCGAGGAGCTCGAGGCGCACAACCTCAAGCTCGAGGCGAAGTACCAGCGCATCACCGCCGACGAGGTGATGTTCGAGAAGTACGCCGTCGACGACGCCGACCTGGTGGTCGTCGCCTACGGCGTCGTCAGCCGCATCGTGTACTCGACGGTGGACCAGGCGCGGGCCGAGGGCCTGAAGGTCGGCCTGCTGCGGCCCATCACGCTGTGGCCGTTCCCGAGCGCGGCGATCGCTGCGCTGTGCGGCACCGCGAAGTCGTTCCTGGCGGTCGAGCTGTCGACCGGCCAGATGGTCGAGGACGTCCGGCTGGCGGTCGAGGGCCGCAAGCCGGTGCACTTCTACGGCCGCTGCGGCGGCGTGGTGCCCGGCGGCGACGAGCTGCTGGCCGAATACCGGCGCGTGCTGGGTGGAGGGTCCCGCTGATGAAGACCTACGAGAAGTCCGCCGGGTTCTTCCCGGTCTTCGAGCGCAAGACCGGGCCGGCCAAGGAAGCGACGCACTACTGCCCGGGCTGCGGCCACGGCAACGTGCACAAGATGATCGCCGAGGCGCTCGAGGAGTTCGGCCTGATCGGGCGCTCGGTCTTCGTGTCGCCGGTCGGCTGCTCCGTGTTCGGCTACTACTACTTCAACTGCGGCAACTTCCAGGCCGCGCACGGGCGCGCGCCCGCCGTGGCCACCGCGGTCAAGCGCACGAATCCCGACTCGATCGTCATCTCGTACCAGGGCGACGGCGACCTGGCCGCCATCGGCACCGCCGAGACGATCCACGCCGCCAACCGCGGCGAGAACATCTGCGTGTTCTTCGTCAACAACGCCATCTACGGCATGACCGGCGGCCAGATGGCGCCGACGACCATGATCGGCCAGCGCTCGACGACCACGCCGCAGGGCCGGCTCGAGACCGTGCACGGCAACCCGATCCGCATGGCCGAGATGCTGGCCACGCTGCCCGCGCCGACCTACATCGAGCGCGTGGCGATCGGCGACAGCAAGCACATCATGAAGGCCCGCAAGGCCATCAGGAAGGCCCTGAAGATCCAGGCCGAGGGCAAGGGCTACAGTTTCGTCGAGATCGTCTCGGCCTGCCCGACGGGCTGGAAGATGGACCCCGTGCACGCGCGCGACTGGCTGCTCGAGGACATGCTCAAGGTGTTCCCGCTGGGCGTCTTCAAGGACGAGAGCGACAGCCGCGACGAGAACTCGTGGCACCGTCGCTACGACGCCTACGAGCCCGCCGTGGTGGACGAGTACCTCGACCGGCTCAAGAGCACCCTCGGCGAGGCCGAGCCGGTGGCCCTCGAGAACGACCTGCACTGCAAGTTCGCCGGCTTCGGCGGCCAGGGCATCCTGACGCTGGGCCTGCTGCTGTCGCAGATCGGCATGCGCGCGGGACAGCACGTCAGCTGGTTCCCCGCCTACGGCCCCGAGATGCGCGGCGGCACCGCCAACTGCTCGGTGAACCTGTGCGGCAGCCGCATCGGCACGCCGCTGGTCGAGAACCCGAACGTGCTGGTGGTCATGAACCAGCCGTCGCTCGACGCGTTCGCCGACCAGGTCACCGACGGCGGCGTCATCATCGTCGACACGACCATCGTCGAGGGCCGGCCCGACGCGAAGCGCCTGCGACCGGTGCTGATCCCGGCCACGGCGATCGCGGACGAGGTCGGCATGGCGAAGATCGCGAACGTGGTCGTGCTCGGCGCGCTCGTCGCGGCCACCGGCTGCTTCCCGCGCGCGTTCTGCGAGGACACGCTGCGGGCCGCGATCAAGAAGCGCAGCCTGGTCGACATGAACATCGATGCGTTCGGGCGCGGCTATGACTTCGTGAAGAACGCCCGCTAGTTTTCGGCACATCCGCACGGGAGGCGGCCATGATCATCGGGATTCCTCGTTCGCGACTGGCCGACGAGCACCGGGTGGCCTTGCCGCCCCGCGTCGTGGCCGAGCTGACGGCGCGCGGGCACGCGGTGCACGTCGAGGTGCGCGCGGGCCTCGGCGCGGGCTTCACGGACGAGCAGTACGAGCAGGCCGGCGCGCGCGTCGCGCACAGCGCCGAGGAGATCTGGGGCCGAGCCGACCTCATCGTGAAGGTCGGCAAGCCCCAGCCCGCCGAGTACCCATTCATCCGCGAGGGCCAGATCCTGGCCTCGGTGCTCAACCTCGCGGCCGCCGAGCGCGAGCTCATCGACGTGCTGCTCGAGCGCCGCTGCCTGGCCGTCGACTTCGTGACCATCCAGGAGGACAACGGCAACCTGCCCGTGCTGCGGCCGCTCAGCCAGATCGCCGGCCGCATGGTGCCGCAGATCGCCGCCCGCTACCTGCAGACCGACCACGGCGGGCTGGGCATCCTGCTCGGCGGCGCGCCGGCGGTGCCGCCGGCCGAGGTCGTCGTCATCGGCGCCGGCACGGTGGGCCGCAACGCCGTGCGCGCCTGCATCGGGGCCGGGGCGCGCGTCACGCTGCTGGACAGCGACTTCGTGCGCATCACCGAGCTGGACTGGACCTTCCCGGGCCAGGTCACGACGTTCCTGGCCAGCGAGGCCACGCTGCGCAAGGCGCTGTCCTACGCCGACGTGGTGGTGGGCGCGGTGCTCATCCCCGGCGCGCGCACGCCGCACCTGGTCACGCGCGAGATGGTGGGCCTGCTGCGCGAGAAGAGCCTGGTCATCGATATCTCGGTCGACCAGGGCGGATGCTTCGCCACCAGCCGGCCGACGCGCCTGTCGGACCCGACCTACGTCGTCGACGGCGTCACCCACTTCTGCGTGCCGAACCTGCCCAGCCTGGTCGCGCGCTCGTCCAGCTACGCGCTGGGCGGCGCCATCCTGCCGTACCTGGCGGCCATCGCGGGGCAGGGGGCGGCGGCGGCGCTGGCCACCGACACGGCCCTGGCGCGCGGCGTCGCGACCATGAACGGGCACGTCACCCAGGCCGGGCTGGCCGAGGCGCACGGTTGCGCCTGCGTGCCGCTGGGCACGCTGCTGGCGGGAGGCGCGCGATGAGCTGGATGGCCCGCTACCGCGAGCGCCTGCGCACGCCGGCCGAGGCCGTGGCGCAGATCGCCTCTGGTGAGAACGTGTACTTCGGGTCGGGCTGCGCGGCGCCGCACGACCTCATCGCCGCCCTGGCCGCGCGCAACGGCGAGGTCCAGGGCGTGGACATCATCCATCACCTGACCATGGGCGCCACGCCCTACCTGGCGCCGGGCATGGAGGAGAGCTTCCGCCTGCGCGACTGCTTCGTGGCGTCCAATACGCGCGAGGCCGTGAACGAGGGGCGCGCGGACTACATTCCCATCCACCTGCACGAGATGCCGCGGCTGTTCCGGCGCGGCATCGTCAAGCTGGACTGGGCGCTCATCCAGGTCAGCCCGCCGGACGAGCACGGCTTCTGCTCGTTCGGCATCGAGGTCGGCGTCACCAAGCCGGCGGCGCTCTCGGCGCGCAACATCGTCGTCGAGGTCAACCGACGCATGCCGCGCACGCTGGGCGACAGCTTCATCCACGTCTCGAAGATCGAGGCGTTCGTGGAGGTCGACCGCGACCTCGACGAGTTCCACCCCGAGCCGCCGACCGACCTCGAACGCGCCGTGGGCCGCCACGTGGCGGGCCTGATCGGCGACGGCGCCTGCCTGCAGCTGGGCCTCGGCGCCATCCCCAACGCCGCGCTCGGGTTCCTGGGCGACCGGCGCGACCTCGGCGTGCACACCGAGATGATCACCGAGGCCCTGCCCGACCTGGTGCAGAGCGGCGTCGTCAACGGCGAGCGCAAGACGTTCCACCCGGGCAAGGTCGTCGCCGGCTTCATCATGGGCACGCGGCGCGTGTACGATTTCGCGCACGACAACGCCCTGTTCGAGTTCCACCCGACCGACTACGTCAACCACCCGGCCAACATCGCGCGCAACCAGAACATGACGGCCATCAACAGCGCCATCGAGGTGGACCTGACCGGGCAGGTGTGCTCGGACTCGATCGGTGAGCGCATCCACAGCGGCTTCGGCGGCCAGGCCGACTTCATGCGCGGCGCGGCGCTGGCCGAGGGCGGCCTGCCGATCATTGCCCTGCCCTCGACGACCGCCGACGGCAGCCGGTCGCGCATCGTGCCCGTGCTGTCGCACGGGGCGGGCGTGGTGCTGACGCGCGCCGACGTGCACTTCGTCGTGACCGAGCACGGCGTGGCGCCGATGCTCGGCCGCAGCCTGCGCGAGCGCGCCGAGGCGCTGATCGGCATCGCCCATCCGCGGTTCCGCGAGGAACTGCTGGCGGCGGCCCGGCAGCGCGGCGTGTTCGGGCGCGTCTGGCCCGGCGGACTGCCGGCCTGAGGTCGGGCGGCGCGCGGCGTTGACACGACCGCCGATCGTGCGGAAGATGTGCCCCTGACGGCGACCGCGCATCGCGGCCGCGCGCGCACCGGACGGGAGTCCCATGACCCAGAGCGAACCCGGCGCCCCGATCGAGGGCGCCCCGGGGGCCAGGCCGGCCCCCGAGGCGACCATCCTGGTCGTCGACGACGAACCCGAGCTGTGCCGGGCGTTGAGCAAGCTGCTCAGCCGCAACGGCTACGAGGTGCTGACCGCCGGCAATGGCGAGGAAGCGCTGCTGCAGCTGCGCCGGCAGGACGTGCACCTGGTGCTGTCCGACCTGCAGATGCCGCGGATGGGCGGCCTCGACCTGCTCAAGGCGGCGCAGATCATCTCGCCGGCCACCGAGTTCGTCATCATCACCGGCCACGGCACCATCGAGACCGCCGTCGACGCGATGAAGTCCGGCGCCTACGACTTCATCGAGAAGCCGTTCTCCACCTCGACCACGCTCAAGGTGGTGCGCAAGGCACTCGAGAAGCAGAGCCTGCTCACCGAGAACCTGCAGCTGCGGCGGCGGCTCGAGGAGATCCAGGGCACCTCCGACATCATCGGCCGCAGCGAGCCCATGCGGCGCGTCGTGGCCACCGCCCAGCAGGCGGCGCCCTCGAGCGCGACCATCCTCATCTCGGGCGAGAGCGGCACCGGCAAGGAGGTGTTCGCGACGGCGATCCACCGCTGGAGCGAGCGCGCCCGCCGGTCGATGGTCACCGTCAGCTGCGCGGCGCTGCCCGAGACGCTGCTCGAGGCCGAGCTCTTCGGCTACGAGAAGGGCGCCTTCACCGGCGCGGTCGCGCGTCGCAAGGGCCGTTTCGAGCTGGCAGACCGCGGCACGCTCTTCCTGGACGAGGTGGGCGAGATGAGCCCCGCCACGCAGGTGAAGCTGCTGCGCGTGCTCCAGGAGGGCACGCTCGAGCGCCTCGGCGGGGGCGAGCCCGTGTCGGTCGACGTGCGCATCATTGCCGCCACCAACGCCGACCTGCCGGCGCTGGTCGAGGCGGGGCGGTTCCGCGAGGACCTCTTCTACCGGCTGAACGTGATCAACATCGAGCTGCCGCCCCTGCGCCGGCGCGGCGACGACGTCACCCTGCTCGCCGATTTCTTCCTGGCCCGCTACAACGCCAAGAACGGCAAGCACCTGACCGGCTTCACGGCCGAGGCCCAGGAGGTCCTCGGCCGGTACGCCTGGCCGGGCAACGTGCGCGAGCTCGAGAACGCCGTCGAACGCGCCGTGGTGCTCAGCCGGCAGGCGCAGGTCGACGTCGACGCCCTGCCGCCGCACGTCGTGGCCGGGCGGGCCCGCAAGGAACAGATCGTCATCCCGGTGGGGACCACGCTCCGGGACGCCGAGATGGAGCTCATCCAGGCCACCCTCGAGAGCGCCGGCGGGGACAAGGAGACGGCGGCCCGCATCCTGGGCATCGCCGCCCGGACGATCTACCGCCGCCTGCAGTAGGGGCGAAACGCCCGGTAAAGGCTTCCCGGGGCCTTCCTTGACCCTTTTCGGGACCACGGCTATATTCGCCGGGCCCGCGCCGCTGGTCGGGTTCGTCCCCAGAGTACGCGAGAGTGGCGGAACTGGCAGACGCGCAGGATTTAGGTTCCTGTGGGGCAACCCGTGGGGGTTCGAGTCCCCCCTCTCGCACCAGGCCGTCCTGGACC
>CAINDZ010000669.1 GCA_903847545.1 uncultured bacterium
ACCGGCGGCGGCCACGGTGTGGCGCCGCGCCTCCCGTCACGTTGAAAGGGGCCCTGGTGCGCAAACCGTCCTGCATTCGTCCCGTGAGGCGCCGTCGGCCGGCGTACGTGGCCGTCGTGCTGTCCCTGGCGTGCCTGACGCCGCCCTTCGCGGCGCACGCCGCGTCCCCGGCCACCAACAGCCGGTTGGCGATGCCCGCCAGTCGCCTGAACCGCAGCCCCGAGCAGGCGCCGGTCGTGTTCGGCAGCGTCGGGCTGGGCGGCGCGCTGGACCACTCGCAGGGACTGCCCGTCGTCGGCGGCGGGTTCATCTTCCGTCCGGCCGAGGCGTCGGGTTTCCTCGACTTTCTCTACGACTGGAACACGGGCATGGTCCTCCAGGCCGAGCGCCTGTCGCTGGGGCATGGTGGGCGCACGCTGTCGGCGGACCTGATCCTGCGGCGCTATCGCCGGTTCGCGTCCGGAACGGCCGCCGAAGGCAAGGTGACCGTGCCGTTCTGGGGCGGGGGGATCGGGGCCAGCAGCGCCGATCCGGGCGATGACGGGCAGGCTGCGGCGCTGAAGTACTGGTCGCTGGTCGCCGAGGGCGGCCAGGAGTGGCGCTTCCCGGGCGGGCGCATGCTGATGGTCAAGGGTCAGGTGCGCTACTTCCACAAGTCGGGGATCGACTACACGGCCTGGTCGATCGCGGTGGGCGCCGGGCTGCCGTTCCCGTTCTAGGCGCAAAGGGGTGGTCCCCGCGCTCGTTTCGATTATACTCGGCCCACGTCAAGCCCCTGGTCAACCACGCCAGTCCGCCGCCCCGTCCGCCGGGCGCGGCCCGAGGTTCGCATGCGTGCCCAGCCAACTTCTTCCCGCAGCCGCGGCGTGACGGCCGCCGTCGCGTGTGTCGTGGCCCTTGTCGGGCTGTCCAACGCGGCCCTCTCGCAGTCCGAGCTCAGCTACCGCCAGTATCGCGACCTGGCGCGGATGGCCGACGGGTTCGACCACTTCGTGCAGTTCGAGCCGCTCCAGGGCGAGACGGGGATGTTCTATGCCGTGGCCGAGCGGTTCGGCACGGTACAGGTCGTGAAGATGGACGGCCGCGGTTCGCGCACGATCTGGAAGAGCAACCAGCTGGCGGGCGTGCCCGAGGAGGTGCTGGTGGCCGACCTCAGCGGCGACGGCCTTGACGACGCCCTGTTGTGCCGGACCGGCGGCGCGCGCGTCTATGCCTGGTCCCTCGACGGTTTCGCGCCGCTGTGGGAGTCGCTGTCGGGCGAGTACAACCAGATCAGCTGCTTCACCGCGGCCAACATCGACGAGGACCCGGCGGCCGAGATCGTCATGATCGCGAACGGGCGGCTGGTCTATGTCGACGGCGGGACCTTCACCAAGCAGTTCACGAGCATCGCGGAATACACGGCGACCGAGATCCGCTGCGGTGACGTGGACGGCGACGGGCGCGCGGACGTGGTGATCAACTCGGGCAAGGTCATCGACTCGCGTTCGGGCGACGTGAAGTGGGAGGACGAGGCGTTCTTCGGGCGCATCGAGCTGTTCGACCTCGACGGCAACGGCGTGGTGGAGGTGCTGACGGAGAATCCCTCCGGCGGCCCGCTCAAGGTCTTCGACATCGGGGGCCGCCGCGAGATCCGCTTCCAGTAGGCGACCGGTTCAGCGCACGCCCTGCATCGTGGCGAGCATGTCCGCCGCCGGCACGAATCCCGAGGCACGGTCCGCCAGGATCGTGCCTCGGCTGTCGATGAACACCACGCGCGGCAGGCCCTTGACGCCCATCTCGTCCTTGATGGCGGTCATGTCGGCGTCGTCGGTGGCGGTGGCGTCGACCTTGATCGTGGTCCAGCGCGCCGACTCGGCGATCACGTCGGGATGCGACCAGACGAGCTTGTCCAGCTTCTTGCAGTAGATGCACCACGAGGCCCAGAAGTCGATCATGACCGGCCTGCCCTCGGCGCGCGCGGCGGCGCGCACGGCGTCCAGCCGGGCCCGCGCCCCGGGGCCGGTGGCGATGACCTCCCAGGCCACCTCGGCATGTCCGGCCGGCCGGGCGGCCACCTGGTCGCCGGCGCCCGCGACCGGCGAGGCGGCGGCCGTGGCTCCCGGGCCGCCTGTCGCCTCGACGGACGACGCCGCGGCGCGGGCCAGCGGCGACGGCATCAGGAAGCCGTGCGCCAGGAACGAGCCCACCAGCAGCCAGGCCCCGACCAGGAACACGACCAGGCCGAGCGCCGTGCGCGCGCGCGGCCACCAGCCCCAGGTTTCCTGCGGACGGTCGAAGGCGCCCATGAAGACGGCGGTGATGATCGCCGCCACGCCGGCCAGCGGGTAGAAGACCGCGGCGGGCAGCACCGCGCCCGGCCGCACGAACCAGAACGCCATCACGACGAGCAGCAGGCCCATGCCGCGCTTGACGGTGTCCATCCAGCCGCCGCTGCGCGGCAGCGTGCCGAGCAGCGCCGGGAACGTGCCGACGCCGATCAGCAGCATGCCCATGCCGAGCCCGAAGGTGAGCAGCGAGAAGAAGCCCAGGACCCAGCTGCCGGTCGTGGCCACCCAGACCAGCAGGGCGGCCAGGAAGGGGCCGACGCAGGGCGAGGCGACCAGGCCCGCGACCAGGCCCATGGCGAAGACGCCGAGGAACCCTCCCTTGCCGCCGCCGGGTCCGGCGAGGCGGTCGCGCAGGAAGGCCGGGGCCTGCAGCTCGAAGGCCCCGAACATGCTGAACGACAGCACCAGCAGCAGGACGGCGATGGGGACGACGACGACCGGGCTCTGCATGAGCGCGGTGATCCCGCTGAATACGGACGCGCTCAGGGCGCCGAGGATCGCATAGACCAGCGCCATGCCCAGCACGTAGGTGAACGACAGGCCGAGCCCGTGCAGTGCGCCTTTCTCCTGGCTGCGCGCGCCGATCACGGCCAGCGTGATCGGGATCATCGGGTAGATGCAGGGGGACAGGCTCATGAGCAGGCCGAAGCAGAAGACCAGCCCCAGGAAGAGCGGCAGGCCGCGCCGGTCGAGGAAGCTCTGGATGCGGTCGGCCGACCAGTCCTTGCCGAAGGCCGTCGTGACGGTGCCGTTCCACTCCGTCGCGAGCTGCTGTCCGTCGATGGTGGCGGCGGTGGCGCGCACCTTCAGCGCGTGGTCGCCGGGGCTCGCCTTGCCGCCGAGGGGGGCGGCCCACTCGATGGCCAGCGCGCCGCCGTCGCCGGGGGTCACCTTGAGGGGGTACGGCTCGCCGAGCATGGCGGCGTCGTCGGGAACGGCCACCTCGAGCCGGACGCTGTCCGTGTCCAGGAACTCGCTGTCGGCCGGGGTGACGACGATGTCCAGCACCAGGTCGCGCCCCAGTTCCACGGTCTGGCCGCGCACCGTCACGGCCAGGTCCAGCGCAAGCGCGGGCAGGGCCGACAGCGCGAGCAGGCACATCGCCAGGGTCGGGGACCGGAACGAACGCCAGGGGAGCGCGGAACTGGTAGGACGTCGGGCCGAACGAATGGCGTGCATCAGGGCCTCTTCCCGAGGTGGTGCGTGGAACTCGCAGGTGGCGTCGGGGTTGGGGACGTGCCTAGAATAAGCCATATAGCCGGGCGGACAAGGATTGGTTCCCGGGAGCGAGGCGACACTTCGGCAGGCGCCGGCGCTGCCGTGAAAGGGATGCGACAGACATGAGCGGGTGTTCACGCGCGGGTGTGCGGTCGGCGGTGGCCGGCGTGCTGGCCATGGTGCTGGCCTTGGGGCTGGCCCTGGCGGGTTGCGGGACGGCCTCGGCCGCCAAGGCCGTGGGGGGGCGCGAGGGGCAGGCGCTGCCGGCGGTGACCTTCACCACCATCGACGGACGCACGGTGGACCTGGCGGCCCAGCGCGGCAAGGTCGTCATCGTCGATTTCTGGGA
>CAINDZ010000670.1 GCA_903847545.1 uncultured bacterium
CGCTGCCTGCAGAAGGATCCCGATGCGCGCTTCCAGAGCGCGGGCGACCTGGCGTTCGCGCTGGAAGTCGAGGGCTCCAGCTCCGGCAGCACCGCGTCGGGGCTGGCGCCGGTCCGACCTGCGCACCCGGCCCGCCGGCGGTTGGTGCCGATCATCGCGGGCGTGGCGGTCGTCGCCGCCATCGCGCTGGGCGTCGGCATCGGCAGGAACGTCACCGGCAAGCCGGCCTCGCGCGCGGCCGCGGCCGGGCCCGTGCGCCGGTTCGACCTGGTCCTGCCCGATTCGCTGCCGGTGACCTACATCGGCGACTCGTTCCTCGGGATCGAGACGAGGGCGCTGGACCTGTCGCCGCGCGCGGACATGCTGGTCTACATGGCCGGGCGGCAGGGTCATTCCCATCTCGTCACCGTGGACCTGGCGACCGGCGTGGCCCAGGCCGTGCCCGGGACACAGGGCGCCTTCAGCCCCTTCTTTTCACCCGACGGCAAC
Organism: uncultured bacterium; assembly: GCA_903847545.1. Lineage (GTDB taxonomy): Bacteria > Krumholzibacteriota > Krumholzibacteriia > LZORAL124-64-63 > LZORAL124-64-63 > CAINDZ01. Next base: position 490 of record CAINDZ010000670.1, read on the forward strand.
TGGATCGGGTTCCTGGCCGGCACGGACCTCAAGAAGATCGCGGTGCGCGGCGGCGCGCCCATCGTCCTGGCCAGCCTGGAAGAGCCGTACGGCGCCCAGTGGCCGGAGCCCGAGAAGATCGTGGTGATCGAGCGGCAGGGGCAGGCCCTGACCTGGGTGCGCGCGAGCGGCGGTCGCCTGGATACGGTCAAGGCGACGCCGCGCGTCGGCTTCGCGCAGTTGTTGTCGGACGAGAACACGCAACTGGCCTGGACATTCAACCGGCAGATCGCATGCCGTACCGCTACCACTGCCCCAAGTGCCACGCGCTGCTGAACCCGAACGTGCGGGTGGTGCTGGTCGCCCAGCACGGCGACGACCGCGGCATCGTGCTGATGAGCTCGCAGCTCGGCGACTACCAGGTCATCGCCGACAAGGGCTTCTGCTCGGCCATCGCGCCCGGCGAGGCCGTCGAGTTCCACTGCCCGGTGTGCACGAAGACGCTGACGTCGGGCCTGTCCCCGGGGTTCGCCGAGCTGGTCGTGCGCTCGATCGACCATCCCGACGAGAAGCCCTGCCTGCTGCGCTTCAGCCGCGTCAGCGACGAGCACGCCACCTTCCTCTACGACGGCGACACCGTGCGCGAGTTCGGCGAGGCGGCCGTCCGCTTCCGCACCAACCTGGACGTCGAGGGCGACTGGAGCTGGTAGGGACGCGGAACGGCAGTTGCGCCGGCGCAAGTCGCGGGCAGTGACCGGCACCCCCTACCAGCAGATGCCCGCCCCGAGGTGGAACGAGACGCCCGCGACGGATAACTGGTCGCGCACCCCGGCGGCCAGTGGCGCGCCCGAGATGCGCCACGCCAGGGGGGCCTCGGCCCGGTCGTACGCGCAGCCGGCCAGCGCGAAGAGGCGGCGCGCGAAGTCCGCGCGCAGGTCCACCTCCAGCGGATTGAAGACCAGCGTGGCGTCGCTCGCGTCCACGTCGAGCCGACCGCCGACGGCGTACGGCAGTTCGGGATCATCGGCGTTGACCGTGAACCGGTTGAACTGGACGTCGACCAGCCCGACGCTCGCCATCATCGACAGACGGCCCCGCAGGCGGACCCCGCTCCCCAGGCGCGCGGTCAGGCGCCGACGTTCCAGGCTTCCCAGGTCGTACCGGCGCGCGGTTCCCACGTGGACGGGTTTCAGGTGCTCGGAGAGAGCCAGGCGATCCTGCCCGTAGCACAATTCCGCACGCAGCCCATTCGACCCGGCGTCGAGCCGACCGAGCGCCACCGCCGCGCGCGCGTCCCAGCCGCCGTCGTGGCGCACCAGCGCGCCCGAACCGCGCGCCGTCCCCAGGAAGGACTCTTCATAGGACCAGGCGTCCATGGCCGACCGCCAGCCTGCCACGCCCGCGGCCAGCGTGAAGCGCGGGCGCGCGGGCGCATCCGACGGCCCGGCCCATCCAGGCGAAGCGATCGCGGCGATGATGCACAGACAGGCAAGGCCGCATGAACGGGCGGACACGTCAGTCTCCCCGGCCCGCCGAGGGGTGGACGAACCTGCCGCAAGCCTACCACGCGCGCGCCTTCAGAAACACGGTTGACAGGGGCCTACCGTTCCACTAAGATTTATTTCGAACGTTCGTTCTAATTCGTTAATTGATTTGAAATAAATCGGTTAG
>CAINDZ010000671.1 GCA_903847545.1 uncultured bacterium
CATCCGCACCAGCGGCACTCGCCGCGAGGAGCTGCTCTACAACGAGGCCGAGATCGCCTCGCTGAACCTGCTGCGCAAGCGCGCCATCGCCGTGCCGCCGCGCCAGGCCATGGAGGGCATGCTGAAGCTGATGGAGAAGTATCCCACCAACGACGCGCTGCTCGCGGGGCTCAAGGGGATGGCGGGAGCGTAGGGACATGCCGGATCCGGGAGCAGGCGATCGCGCGCAGCTCGCCGAACTCGCCCGCCGCTGGGTCGAGGAAGGCTGGAGCGCCGGCGGGCCCGGCGCGCCGCCGCCCGGCGCCATCGTCGACATCCTGCATCACCCCGACTTCATCGACCACGACAGCGGCGGCCGCGCACCCGACAACAGGGGCTTCCGCGCGGGCATCGTCGCGCTGCTGGCGGCATTTCCGGACCTGGTGGCGAAGGCTTGCGATGTCGTGGTGGAATCCACGGCGGGTGGCGCGGCGACTTGCGCCGGCGCAAGTGCGGGCGGCGGCGCTTCGGGCACCGTCGCTGTGCGCTGGACGGCCGTCGGCACGCATCGCGGCACCTATCTCGGCGCAGGGCCGACCGGCCGGCGCATCACCTTCAAGGGCATCGAGGTCATCCGCGTGCAGGGCGGGCTGGTCACCGAGCGCTGGGGTGAATGGGACGGGCTTGCGCTGCTGGGGCAGTTGGGACAATGGCCCTGAGGCGGGCCTGAACGCATTTCCTGCATTCCGCCGGCAATGCCGGCACGTCCATGTACATCGTCCAGGGGGGAGTCACCACATGTCACAGTCCAGCGACCTTGTCCGCAACCTCTACGCCGCCTTCGCGCGCGGCGACATCCCGACCGTCCTGGGCGCCATGACGCCCGACGCGACCTGGACCGAGTCCGAGGGCGGCCCCTACGGCGGCACCTACCGCGGCGCCAACGACATCCTGGCCGGGGTGTTCATGAAGCTGGGCGGCGAGTGGGACGGTTTCGCGGCGGTGCCGGCGCAGTTCGTCGCCGAGGGCGACACCGTGGTCGTGCTGGGCGAATACTCGGGGACCTACAGGGCCACCGGCCGTGCCATGCGTGCACCTTTCGCCCATGTCTGGGCGTTGAGCGACGGCCGCGTCGTTTCATTCACGCAGATTACCGACACGGTGCTGCACAGGCGGGCGATGGAATCGGCGTAGGGGCGTGCGCGCGTTGCGCCGGCGCAAGTGACGGAGCGGCGTCGGGCCTGGAAGGGCTCGACGCCGCTCTGCATGCGGACGCTACTGCGGGATCACCTGGATCGTCATCGAGTTGCCGTAGGTCACGGGATCGGAGCCGAGTTGCACGTTGCTGCCGGTCGCGCGGGCCACGATCGAGATCGTGTGGGTGCCCGGGCTCAGGTTGACCATGTAGGCGCTCGAGGCGCCGTGGTACTCGCCATTGCGGACCACCCACGTGCCGAAGTGCTGGACCGCGCCGTCCAGGGCAATTCCCGTGTAGACGACGGCGTTGCCGCAGAAGGTACACAACGGGTTGTATAGACTGACGTAGTAGTTGACGATCGCCTTGGCATTGCCGCTCACCGTGATGGTCTGCGACATCCCCGGAACGAGTGTGTCCCCGCCGCCGGCGGGGAAGGGTGTGCTTGAGATGATCGCGGTTTGGTAGACGTTTGCGTAGCTCGCCGACTGCGGGTTCACCCACGTCGCCGCCGCGCCGCTGCCGTTGCTCTGCAGCACCTGGCCTGCCGTGCCCGCGTTGCCGCCCACCGCCAATGCCCCGTTGTTCTTGAAGGCGAACTTCTCGGTGAACGTCCCGGCGTTGTCGGTGCCGATCGCCACGTCGCCGCCGGCGGAGCCGTCGGTGTAGACCTGGAGGCGCCCGGCGGCGATGCCGAAGCCGTAGTCGCTCGTCCCGACCGGGTACAGCGAGATCTTCTTCCCGCCGACCGACGCGAAGCTCAGCTTGTTCGTCGGGTTGGCCACGCCCAGGCCGAGGTTGCCGTTGCCCAGCAGCGCCAGGCGTCCGCCCGCCACGCCTGGAGCGTCGACCTGCACCTGACCGAAGCCGCCCAGGCTTGCCAGCAGGCCGGTGCCGTTGTTCGCCTGAACACGCAGCACGCTGCCGGTGTCCTGGACGGCGAGCCGGAACGAACCGGGCGTCGTGCCCACGGCGACCTTGCCGCTGTTGTAGTAGATGTTCGCGCCGCTGGTCGACCACTGGCCGCCGCCGCCGCCGCCCGTGCTGACCGCGGTCCAGTTCGGAGCCGCCGGCGTGCCCACGTTCACGTACAGGCCGGTGGTGCCGTCGGTCTGGTAGACGACCAGGCCGGTGGCCGGCAGGACGACGGCCGCGCGCTGCGCCGACGTCATGCGCGGGGGCAGGAAGCCCTTCGTCGTCGAGGTCAGGTCGAGGACCGCCGAGGTGTCGGCCGCCGCGCCGGTGGTGTTGATGCCGACGCCCTGTCCGTGGGCGGACGCGGCAGCGAAGGCCAGGGCGAGACAGGCGAAGATACGCTTCATTGGTCAACGACCATCCTGATTGGGGACACGACAGCGCCCAGCCGGGCTACTTGCCGACGTTGGAGCATTCTACTGGGGGACCACGGTCGCCACGAATTCGGCCAGCCAGTAGGAAACCGCGGTTCCGAACTCCGCTCCCGGCGACGTCGATGAGACCCCGGACACGAAGATCGCGTCCATTCCCCCATTAAGCGGATACGTGAACGTGCCGCTCGCGACCAATTCGGTACCGGCGGCCAGGGTGTACTTGAACCGCCTGTTGACGTTACTCCAGGTGTTGAAGCCGATCTCCAGCGTGACCGGACTGGTGGGCGAAAGGTTTCGGACGGGAATGCTGAACGTCACGATGACGTTCGATGGCTTAGTGGCGGTGGCGACGCCTTCCAGGCCCGGGATGCGTGTCCACGTTCCGTTGCTGATACTGACCGCACCCGTCCCCACGGTCCTGAAGGACGCCGTGCTCGAGGCGGGTGTGACCCACGAGGGCGCCGACTCGCTTCCGTTGCTCTGCAGCACCTGGCCCGCCGCGCCTGTGCTTCCGCTTACGGCCAGCGCGCCGTTGTTCTTGACCGCCAGGCGCTCAGTGAACGTTCCCGCAGCATCAGTCCCGATCGCCACGTCGCCGCCGGCCCAACCGTCGCTGAAGATCTGCAAACGGGTGGACGAGACGCCGAATCCATAGTCGTTGGCGCCGTTCGGGAACAGCGAGATCTTCTTGCCGAGAACGGCAGCGAATCCCAGCGGCGCGCCTGGGGCATCCGTGCCGATGCCCACGCGCTGCGACGTGCCGTTGACGTGCAGCACCTTGTTGCCCTGCGTGCCCAGCGACAGCACGTTGTAGGCGCCAACCGGGCCCTGTTCCATGATCGTCGCCGCGCCCGTGCCGCCGCCGCCGGTGGCCAGGCCGATCTTCAGGCGCGTCGTGGCGTCGCCGATGCGCAGGTCGCCCTCGCCGTTCACGACGTCCCAGTTGCCGCCCAGGATGTCCAGTCGCGCCGCCGGTGCCGTGCGCTGGATGCCCACATTGCCGCTGCTGTAGTAGATGTCCGACCCGTTGGTCGTCCACTGGCCGGCGCCGCCGCCGCCCGTGCTGACGGCGGTCCAGTTCGGCGCCGCCGGCGTGCCGACGTTGACGTACAACCCGGTCGTGCCGTCGGTCTGGTAGATGACCAGGCCGGTGGCAGGCAGCACGATGGCCGCGCGCTGCGCCGACGTCATGCGCGGGGGCAGGAAGCCCTTCGTCGTCGAAGTCAAGTCGAGGACGGCCGAGGTGTCGGCCGCCGCGCCGGTGGTGTTGATGCCGACGCCCTGGGCGTGGGCGGAGGCGGCGCCGAGCAGGACGGCCAGCGTGACAACTCGGCACACACGATCGACTGGGCGGCGGGTTCGGCGCATGCGGTTCCTCCGGCAACCGGCCTGCCGACCGGCGTGTTAGGGATCGGGTCCTACTGCTGGATCACCTGGATTGTCAGCGAGCTGGCGCCCGGCCACGTCGAGCCGAACACCACGGCCTTGCCCAGCGCGCTGCCGTTGACCGAGATGGTGTGGCTGCCCGCCGTGACGGGGACCACGAACGTCGGCGTCATCGTGCTGCTGGTGCCGTTGTTCATCGTCGCGTTGACGGTGCGCGCCACGGCGCCGTCCACCATCAGGGTCAGGTACGCGGCGGCGCCGGGGCACAGCGTGCACTCGTAGTTCTTTACGTTGACCACCAGGCTCACCACCAGCTTCGCGTTGCCGGCCACGTTCACCGTCGTCGACATGCCCGGCAGCGCCACTTCCAACTGGCCCGCGTTCAGGGAGACCGTGGACGTCGTCTGGATATCGACCAGCGAGGAGTACTCTTGAGCCGTGGGGCTGACCCACGTGGGCGACGCCCCGCTGCCGCTGCTGCGCAGCACCTGGCCGGCCGTGCCGGTGCTGCCGCCCGCCGCCAATGCCCCGGTGTTCTTGAAGGCGAACTTCTCGGTGAACGTCCCGGCGTTGTCGGTGCCGATCGCCACGTCGCCGCCGGCGGAGCCATCGGTGTAGACCTGGAGGCGCCCGGCGGCGATGCCGAAGCCGTAGTCGCTTGGCCCGACCGGGTACAGCGAGATCTTCTTCCCGCCGACCGACGCGAAGCTCAGCTTGTTCGTCGGGTTGACGACGCCCAGGCCCAGGTTGCCGTTGCCCAGCAGCGCCAGGCGGCCGCCCGCCACGCCCGGCGCGTCGACCTGCACCTGGCCGTAGCCGCCCAGGCTGGCCATCAGGCCGGTGTTGTTGTTGGACTGCACGCGGAACACGGTCCCTGTGTCCTGGACCGTGAAGCGGAATTGCGACGGCGTCGTGCCGACGGCGACCTTGCCGGCGCTGTAGTAGATATTCGAGCCGGTGGTCGACCACTGGCTGGAGCCGCCGACGCCCGTGCTCACGGCCGTCCAGTTCGGCGCCGCAGGCGTGCCGACGTTGACGTACAAGCCTGTCGTGCCGTCGGTCTGGTAGACGACGAGGCCGGTGGCCGGCAGGACGACGGCCGCGCGCTGCGCCGACGTCATGCGCGGGGGCAGGAAGCCCTTCGTGGTGGACGACAGATCGAGGACGGCCGAGGTGTCGGCCGCCGCGCCCGTCGTGTTGATGCCGACGCCCTGGGCGTGGGCGGAGGCGGCGGCCAGCAGCAGGACGGCAATCCCGGCGACCTTGATCCCAAGACGACGACTCACTGCGGGATGACCTCCACGATGATGCGGCCGCAGTACGGTTCGCCGGTGGCGCCGAACTGCAGGGACTTGCCGGACGTGCTGCAATACAGGTCGATCGTGTGCGTGCCGGCGGCGACGGTGGTGTACCCGGTCATGACCAGGTTGTCGTACTCGCCGTTGCCCAGCTTGACCAGTCGCGTGTGGAAGGCGCCGCCGTCCAGGCGCAGGGTTCCGGTGGCCGTGCCGCCCGCGCAGAACGTGCACTCCGTGTCCATCACCCGTATGTCCACGTGGATGACCACCTTGGAGGTCCCGGACGCCAGGAAGGTGACCGACATGCCGGGCACGACGGTGGGTGTGGCCGGGTCGATCCAGTAGTTCGTGGGCGTCGTGGAGGCGTACACGTTGCCGTAGGTGAGCGCGTTCTTCGTCACCCACGTCGCTGCGGTTGTCGGGCCGTTGCTCTGCAGGACCTGTCCCGCCGCGCCCGTGGTGCCGCCGACCGAGAGCGCGCCGTTGTTCTTGACGGCCAGGCGCTCGGTGAAAGTGCCGGCGTTGTCGGTGCCGATCGCCACGTCGCCGCCGTACACGCCGTCGCTGTAGAGCAGCAGGCGCCCGGACGCCACGCCGAAGCCGTAGTCGCTCGTCGCGCTTGGGTACAACGAGACCTTCTTGCCCAGAACGGCAGCGAAACTGAGCTTGTTCGTGGGGAACGTGGTGCCCAGGCCCAGGTTTCCGTTGCCCAGCAGCGTCAGGCGGCCGCCGGCGATGCCCGGCGCGTCAACCTGCACCTGGCCGAAGCCGCCCATGCTGGCCATCACGCCGGTGGTGTTGTTCGACTGCACGCGGAACACGCTGCCGGTGTCCTGCACCGAGAAGCGGAACTGGTTGGGCGTCGTGCCGACAGCAACGCGGCCGGCCGAGTAGTAGATGTTCGAGCCGCTGGTCGACCACTGGCCGCCGCCGCCACCCGCGCCGGCCTCGCCGACCACCTTCCAGGACGGTACGGACGGCGTGCCTGCGTTCCAGTACAACCCCGTCGTGCCGTCGGTCTGGTACACGACCAAGCCCGTCGCCGGCAGGACGATGGCCGCTCGCTGCGCCGCTGTCATGCGCGGCACGAGCAGGCCCTTCGTCGTCGAGGACACGTCGAGGATGGCCGACGTGTCGGCCGCCGCGCCGGTGGTGTTGATGCCGACACCCTGGGCGTGGGCTGCGGCTGCCGCAAGGATCATGATGGCCAGTGTCAGGAAACGCTGCATGTGGACAAGACCGCCGGGTTGGGGAAAGTGCCAGCGCGCGCCGCAGGCGCCGCGCACGTGCCGTGGCATTTCAGCAATGGGATCCGGCCCCGGGACTACTGGGGGACCACCTGCCAGGTCATGGTGCTGCGCAGGCCGCCTCCATAGTAGCCGGCGGTCACCGCGGGGCCGCCGGCGCCGACCCTGACCTCGATGTTGTGGCTGCCGGCGCCAAGATTGAGCATCGGGGTTGCGTCGAAGTTCGTGCTGTAGTCATTGGTGATGTCCTGGTGGTAGTCGCGGACGCGGTTGCCGTTGACCCAGATCTCGACGTAGGCGCGCGAGCGACCGCAGAATGCGCACGCGTTCGCGTTGAGTTGGACGTTTACGTTCACGAAAACCCGGGCACTGCCGGTGAGCGTGAGGATCCCGTTGAGGCCGGGCACGGGGACGGTGCTCGCGCCCGATTCCACCCCGGAAACGGTGACCTCGCCGGTGGAGATGAACTCGCGGCAATTGTCGAAGGCCAGGCCCGTGCCGTTGCCCCAGGTCGCGGCGCTGCCGCTGCCGTTGCTCTTGAGCACCTGCCCGGCCGTGCCCGTGCTGCCGCCGACCGCAAGGGCGCCGTTGTTCTTGACGGCAAACCTCTCGGTGAACGTCCCGGCGTTGTCGGTGCCGATCGCCACGTCGCCGCCGGCGTAGCCGTCGCTGTAGATCATCAGGCGCGAGTTCGCCACGCCCAGGCCGTAGTCGCTCGTGCCGGACGGGTACAGGGAGATCTTTTTCCCCAGCGACGGCGCGAAGCTGAGCTTGCTCGTCGGGTTCGTCACGCCCAGACCAAGGTTGCCGTTGCCCAGCAGGGTCAGGCGCCCGCCGGGCACGTTGGGGGCGTCGACCAGGATCTGGCCCGTGCCGCCGAAGCTCGCCAACAGGCCCTTGGCGTTCGAGGCCTGGACGCGAAACACGGTGCCGGTATCTTCCGCCGCAAAGCGGAACTGGCTCGGCGTCGTGCCGACGGCCACGCGGCCGGCGGTGTAGTAGATGTTCGAGCCGCTGGTCGACCACTGGCCGCCGCCGCCGCCCGCGCCCGCCTCGCCGACCACCTTCCAGGACGGCGCCGCGGGCGTGCCGGCGTTCCAGTACAAGCCGGTCGTGCCGTCGGTCTGGTACACGACCAGGCCCGTTGCCGGCAGGACGATGGCGGTCCGCTGCGCCGCCGTCATGCGCGGCACGAGCAG
>CAINDZ010000672.1 GCA_903847545.1 uncultured bacterium
AGCCCCGCCATGATGCCGAAGCGCGAAGACGCAAGCGCCCTCGGCATGCGCGCCAGGCCGAACGCGAGGCCGATCATCATCACGATCGCGACGCCCTGCACCAGCCACACGCCACGGCCGACATTGCAGATGGCGAGCACAAGCAGGCCGGCCACCACGGCCGGCACGGCGGTGAGCAACAACGAGGTCGTGGTGCGGTGCATCCTGGCCCGAACCCTTCTGCGGCGTGTCGCGCGTCACGTCACTGGCGTGCGCTCGGAACACTTGCGCCCTTCTAGGAAGAGTCAAGCATATCCCGCGGCCTGCCTCCTTAGCTCGGTCGGTTCTTGGTCTCTGGTTTTCCGGCCGGCGGCTGGTCGGGTTCGTCCATTCGCTTCTTCGAGCTCGCCCACTGGCGGCCCAGGAGGGTTATCGGGGGGTGCCAACAGTCGGGCGCGGGTGCTCAAGGCACAGCGCAAGTCGGTTGTACACCCCTCTGGACCCGATCATTCGCCCGCCGCTTTCGGTCGTTGTTACGCTTTGTTCAGTTTCCCAGGCACAGCTTCAGGTTGAACACTTCGCCGCGCGTGAGCATCACCCAGACGCCGATCAGTAACTTCCTGGCCAAGGCCATGCGCACCTTGTTCACGTGGAGGCGCTTGCGTTTCTGGCGTGCCCATACCGCCACCGTGGCGCTCGTACCCATCAAGCGCACTGCCCACTGCCCGAGGATGAACCGAAGACCACGGTTCCCACGCTTCGTCAGCCGCCCGTGGTGCGACGTGTCGGCCGATTGATAGACCCGCGGGACCATGCCTCCGCTGCTGGCAACAGCCTTTGCATCACGGAACCGACCGGCATCGCCCAGCTCGCTGAGCAACGTCAACACCGAGACCGCACCCATGCTCGGCAACTGGGCCTTCGCCGCGTGCATCCGCGGATCTGCCGCCACGCGCGCCTCGATCCCTTCCTTCAAGGCGTCCACGCAGGCAGCCATCGCGGCCATTGCGTTCGTCAGTTCGTGCAGGCTGCGCGTCAACTGATCGTTCACCAGACGCATGGCCAACAAGCCCTTGATCCCGCTCTTGCTGTACAGTGTCTTGGCTGGCGGGCTCACGTTGTATGCGCGCAGCATCGCCTTGATCTGGTTGCTCAGGTGCTGACGCTGGACCATCAGGTCCTGACGCGTGCGCGCCAGCTTCCGATCACCGTAGACCTCGTCGTCCGGGTACCAGGTCTTCGCGTCGCGATCGATGTCGCCCAGCCACAGCCGACGCGCGATCTCACGCGCGTCCCGCTTGTCCGTCTTCTTGCCCAGCACCTTCAGGTTCAGCTTGATCGGGTCGGCCACCACCACGGGGAAGCCTCGCTCGATCAGCCCGTTGACGAACCAGCGGTTCATCCCCACCGCCTCGACCGCCACCCGGCAGTTCCGCCGCCAGGGCGCAAATTCGTCGAACACTTCCAGGCCTGCCGCATCCGGGGCTATCGCAACCCGTTGCTCGTGAACGATTTCCCCGCGCCCGTCGACCACGCAGTACTGAAGAACCGTCTTGTGCAGATCGACCCCGATGAAATGTTGTGCTACTCTCTTCATGAGTCGGCCTCCTCGTAATCCGTTGCCGGGTGCTTTCGCGAGTCCCTAGGCTACGAGATTCAGGCCGACTCTTTCTATACCGTCCGGCGCAAGTATCCGCAGTTCGAGAGACTTGCGCCGGCGCAACCCGGTGCGCTGCCGGCAGCGCGCTGGCACAAGTATCCCCGCGTCGCGAGACTTGCGCCGGCACAACTGGCGATCACCTACCGCACCAAGCTCACCTTCCGCGTCGCCATTCCCGTCGCGTCGCGCACCAGCACCAGGTACGTCCCCGCGGACACCGCACGGCCCGAGGCGTCGCGTCCATCCCACGCGAACGACGCCGCCCCGGACTTGTCGGCGCCGCGGTACAACGCGCGCACCAACCGGCCGCCCACGTCGTACACCGCCACCTCGAGCATGCCGCGCCCCGCCGACGTCACCACGAACGCCGTCCCATCCTGCGCTGGATTGGCGCGCGCCAGGCGGATCACCGGGCCCGCGTTGCCGCCCGGCGGCGGCGGCACTGAAGCCAGGCTGTCGGCCCCGTGCAGCCCGTGCCCCGCCGCGATCGCCGCGTCCCAGTTGCCGATGAACTCCCACCAGTTGGCCATCGCCTCGCGACCGTACGCCAGGCCGTTGTCGAAGCCGGGCATGCTCATCATCCAGTACATGTACCACTGCGTTTCGATGCGCTGGCTGAAGTCGGCCACGCCGTCGGGCCAGGGCCACGCCGTCGCGCCCCAGGTGTCGACGTTGACGGGCGAGTACACGCCGGAGCCGTCGGCCGTCCAGTCGGCGATGTCACTCATGACAATGTCGGTGTTCTCGTAATCGTAGCCGTTCAGCGTGTTCGGCGGGCTGTGCGTGTCGCCGCAGTGCCCGGTCACGTTGTTGCCGTCCTGGTCCTG
>CAINDZ010000673.1 GCA_903847545.1 uncultured bacterium
CCGGAAAGCGAGGCTGCCATGAGCGACGCGAGGACGTTCGTCGAGGGCGGCTGCGACTGGGTGGGGCGGGGACCGCTGGCGGCCGTGCCCGACCTGCAGGCGCGCGTCGACGCCTTCGTGCCGACGACGCTGGACCCGTCGCTCGCGCACCTGGATGCCGGCGAGCAGGCCGTGCTGGCCAAGCTGGTCGAGGTGGCGCGCATCATGGACGGCCTGTTCACGCAGCAGGCCACTCCGTGTCACGACGCGTTGTCGGCGCGCATCGCGGACCTGCCCGAGGGCAGTCGCGAGGCGGCGCGGCGCTACCTGGGCATCCACCGCGGGCCGTGGGACCGCCGTTTCGAGATGGCGCCCTGGTTCGGCGCCTGGGAGCATCCGGCGGGCGCCAACTTCTACCCGCTCGACCTGAACGCCGACGAGAAGGCGTTCATAGGGGATCCCGCCAACGGCCTGAACGGCGAGTTCACCGTCGTGCGACGCGACGCGGGCGGCAAGCTCGTGGCGGTGCCCTACTCGCAGTACTACGGCGCCGGGCTGAAGCAGGCCGCCGCGCTGATGCGCGAGGCCGCCGCGCTGACGAAGAACGCCAGCCTGAAGGCGTTCCTCGAGTCGCGTGCCGACGCCTTCCTGAGCGACGATTACTACGCCTCGGACATGCTGTGGATGGACCTCGACAGCGCCGTCGAGATCACCGTCGGGCCCTACGAGACGTACGAGGACGGACTGTTCGGCTACAAGGCCGCGTTCGAGGCGTTCGTCACGGTGACCGACCCGGTCGAGAGCGAGCGCCTGGCGAAGTTCAAGCACGAGCTGCCCTGGCTCGAGGCCAACCTGCCGATCGCGGAGGCCGACAAGAATCCCAACCGCGGCGCCGAGTGCCCGATCCGCGTCGTCGACGAGGCCTACTCGGCCGGCGACACGCGCGCCGGCGTGCAGACGATCGCCTTCAACCTGCCCAACGACGAGCGCGTGCGCGAGGCCAAGGGCAGCAAGAAGGTCATGCTGCGCAACGTCATGAACGCGAAGTTCGAGCAGATCCTGGTGCCCATCGCGAAGGAGGTCGTGGCCGACGACCAGCTGGGCGACCTGACGGCCGAGTCGTTCTTCCTGCACACGCTGTGGCACGAGATGAGCCACGGCCTGGGGCCCGGCAAGATCACGAAGGACGGCCGCGAGACCGAGGTGCGCCTGGAGCTGAAGGACACCTTCTCGACGCTGGAGGAGGCCAAGGCCGACGCCATGGGCGAGTGGGACATCTTCGTGCTGGCGCGCGCGGGCAAGGGCTACTTCCCCGAGGCGATCTTCCGCCAGCAGTCGGCCACCTACCTGGCGGGCATCTTCCGCTCGGTGCGGTTCGGCATCGGCGAGGCGCACGGCAAGGCCAACGCGATCCAGTACAACTACCTTGTCGAGAAGGGCGCCATCAGCCACGACGCCGCGACCGGCAGGTTCCGCATGGACGTGCCGGTGTTCGAGAAGGCCATCGCCGACCTGGTGCGCGACATCTGCACGATCCAGGCGCGTGGCGACTACGAGGCCAGCAAGGCGTTCATCGCGAAGTACGGCGTGACCACGCCCGAACTCGACGCCGCGCTGGCGAGGCTGGGGCACATCCCGGTCGACATCGCGCCGGTGTTCCCGCGCTGGGACCACTGACCAACCCGCCGACGGGGGCGCGCGGCCCGGCGCTGCGCGCCCCACGGCGACCACGGTGACTTGAAGGCCATGCTCCTTATTTCCGAAATCTACCGGGCCATCTGCGGCGAGTCGCGGTTCAGCGGCGTGCCGTGCGTGCTCGTGCGCCTGAGCGGCTGCCACGTGCGATGCACGTGGTGCGACTCGGCGCACGCCTTCAACGGCGGCCGGCAGATGCGCGTGGATGAGGTAGTGGCCGAGGTGGCCGCGCACGGCCTGGCCACCGTGCTGGTGACCGGCGGCGAGCCGCTGCTGCAGCCGGCCGTGGTGGACCTGATGCGCGCGCTGCTGGCCGACGGACGCACCGTGTTGC
>CAINDZ010000674.1 GCA_903847545.1 uncultured bacterium
CCTGCCCTGCGCTGGGTTCTCTGGGTAACGGCCGCGCTGGCCCTGGTCGGCGGCGGCCTGAGCCTGCTCGTGTTCAGGACCGTGCAGCACGGCGAGATCGCGCGCGCGGAGAAGGACTTCGTCGAGCGCGTCGACCACCAGTACGGGGCGGTGCGCGAGAACCTGCGCCTGTACGACGTCGTGCTGCAGGGCCTGGCCAGCTTCGCGCAGGGCGCCGGTCCGCTCGACCAGGAGCGCTTCGCCGCCTATGCGGCGCCGCTCGTGGCCGGGGTGCCCGGCATCCAGGCGCTGGAGTGGATTCCCGCCGTCCCGCGCGACGAGCGCGCGGCGTTTGAGCGCGATGTTGCGGCGGCGGAGTTCCCCGGCTATGCCGTCGTCGAGCGCGACCCGGCGGGCAACCAGGTGCCGGTTGCCGGGCGTGACACGTACTATCCCGTCCGCTGCGTCTTCCCCCTGGAAACCAATCGCCCCGCCCTGGGCTTCGACCTGGGCTCCGAACCCGTGCGCCGCACTGCGATGCTGCGCGCGGCCGAGACGGGCCAGCCGTCGGCGACCGCGCCCGTGCGCCTGCTGCAGGAGAAGGGCACGCAAGGTGCGTGGCTTGTCTTCGTGCCGGTCTGGGGGCCCGCACAGGCTGGCGTTCGTGACCACCGCTTGACGGGATTCGTGCTCGGCGCGTTCCGCGCCGGCGATGTCATCGGCAGTGCGCTGCGGCAGGTGCCGGGCACGCCGCTGCCGCTGGCGATCAACGACCGCGACGCGCCGGAGGCCGGGCGCCTGTTCGGTCCCGATGTGGATGCGCTCCTTGCCCAGGGCGGCCTGTCGCGCGACCTGGACATCGGCGTGGGGGGACGGCTGTGGCAGGTGCGGATCGTGTCCCCGCGCCTGGCGCGCGCCTCGACCGCATCGTGGCTGGCGCTGGCCGGCAGCGCCCTGCTGACCTGGCTGGTGTGCGCCTTGTTCATGATGCTCGTGCGGGGGCGCGCCATCGCCGAGCGGCTGGTGGCCGAGCGCACGGCCGAGCTGCTGGAGACGCGCGATCGCGAGCGTCGGCTGTTCATCGGCGGGCCGGTCGTGGTCTTCCGCTGGCGCGCGGGCGGCGACTGGCCGGTGGAGTACGTGACGCCGAACGTTCGCGCCCTGGTCGGCGTCGACCCGGCGGACCTGACGAGCGGGCGCGTCGCCTACGTGGAGCTGATCCACCCCGACGACCGGGATGCAGCGCTGCAAAACGCGCAGCGCCTGGCCGCGGCGGGCCTGGCGGGCTTCCAGCAGGCCTACCGCCTGCGCACGCCCGACGGCCGTACGCTGCACGTCCTGGACTTCACCGTGCTGGTGCGCGACGCGGCCGGCGTCGTGACCCACCATGAGGGCTACTTGCTGGACGTCTCCGAGCGCGAGGAGGTGCGCCGGCAGCTGGAGGCGAGCAAGCAGCAGCTGGACCTGGCGATCGCGGGCGCGAACCTGGGCATCTGGGACTGGGACGTGGCGACCGGCGCCGTCACGTTCAGCGACGGCTTCGCGGCCATGCTGGGCTACGGACCCGGCGAGCTGGCGCCGCATGTCGACACCTGGCGGGACCTGGTGCATCCGGACGACATGCCGCAGGTCATGGTCGTGCTGCAGGCCCACCTGGACGGCGCCACGCAGCAGTACGAAACCGAGCACCGCCTGCGGCACCGCGATGGCCACTGGATCTGGGTGTTGGATCGCGGCCGCGTGCTGCGGCGCGACGAGCAGGGCCGGCCGCTGCATGCGGCCGGCACGCACCTGGACATCACCGAGATGCGGCGCGTGGCCGAGCGCTACCAGGCCGGCCTGGCGCTGCGCGAGCGCACCAGCCAGGCGCTGGCCCGCTGCTCGTCCTTCGAGGAGATCGCCGAGGTGGCCCAGGAGATGATGGGCGACGCGGCGCGCTTCGTGGCCGCCGCGGGCTCGTTCGTCGTCCGCCTGGACGCGGGCGACGAGAGCCTGCGCGTCATCAATGCCTGGGCGTCCGGGCCGACGGCCGCCGGCGACGCGGCGCGGGTGTGGGCGCTGTGCGGGCAGTTCTCGTCGTGGTGGCCCCTGACGGAGAACCTGCGCGAGCCGCAGTTGATGGACGTCAAGCGGCTGGCCCTGCCCGTGCCCATGCAGGACTACCTGCGCGACCTGGGGGCCCGCAGCATCGTGATGATGGTGGTGCCGGTCGGGCCCGGCGTGCGCTACCTGGTGGCGTTCGCGGCGCGCCGGCTGGTGACGGCCTGGGAGGCGCCCGACGCCGAGTTCCTGCGCGTCATGCGCGAGGCGTTCGCGTTCGCGCAACAGCGCGTGGAGCTGAACCGCCAGAACGAGCAGACGCGCCGCCAGTTGGTCGTGGCGCTGGACCGCGCCGAGCAGGCGAACAAGGTGAAGATCACGTTCCTGGCGCGCATGAGCCACGAGATCCGCACGCCGATGACGGCGATCGTCGGCCTGGCCGACGTGCTGCGGCGCTCGCGCACCGACCTGGACGACAAGACGCGCGCATGGCTGGAGCAGATCCACCGCAACGCCGACCACCTGATCGCCCTGCTGAACGACCTGCTGGACCTGTCGAAGATCGACGCCGGCGAGTTGCAGGTGGCCAGCGGGCCGGTGCCCATGCACGACCTCCTGGACTCTGTCGAGTCGACGCTGCTGCCGAAGGCGCAGGAGAAGGGCCTGGAGTTGCGCGTCACCTGCGACCCGGACCTGCCGGCGGTGATCCTCTCCGACCGGCTGCGCCTGCGGCAGATCCTGCTGAACCTGGGCGCCAACGCCGTCAAGTTCACCGACCACGGCCGCGTCGACATCGCGGCCGCCCTGGAGCCGGGCGGCGGGCCGCCGGTGCTGTCGCTGGTCGTGCGCGACACCGGCGTGGGGATCGCGGCCGACCAGCTGGAGCTGATCTTCCAGCCGTTCATGCAGTCGCCGGGCGAGGACCTGGCTGCGCGCGGGGGCACCGGCCTGGGCCTGGACATCTCGCGGCGCCTGGCGCGCGCGCTGGGCGGCGACGTGACCGTGGTCTCTCAGCCCGGCCTGGGCAGCGTCTTCACGCTGCGGCTGCCCCTGACGCCGTGCGAGGAGCACGTGACGGCGGCGGCGCACGCGCGCGTGGTGGCGGCCTCGCCCGAGCTGGCCGACGAGCGGCTGCGCGGCCGCCGCATCCTGGTCGTGGACGACAACCCGGACAACCGCGAGGTGGTCTCCTACTACCTGGTCGAGGCGGGTGCCGTCGTCGTGACGGCCGTCGACGGGGCCGACGGCGTGCGCCGTGTGCAGGCGGCGGTCGCCGACGGGAATCCCTACGACGCGGTCCTCATGGACATGCGCATGCCCGTGCTGAACGGCTACAGGGCAACGCTGGCGCTGCGGCGGGCGGGCATCCTGACGCCGGTGATCGCGCTGACGGCCCACGCCATGGAGGGCGACGAGCGCGCCTGCCTGAACGCCGGCTGCAACGCGTACGTGTCCAAGCCGATCGAGCCGCTGACGCTGGTCGCCACCGTCGCCGCGCAGGTGGCGCCGGGGGTCGAGGACGAGGCGCTGCCGCCGGAACCCGTGCGCGAGGCGAAGCCGGTCGCGGCTTCCGAGGCGCCCGCATCGGCCCCGGCCGCGCCGGCCGTGGAGATGCCCCGACCCGGCGGCATGCTGTCGGGGCTGGCCGGCGACGCGCGGTTCCTGCCGCTGCTGCTGCGTTACCTGGACGGCCTTCCGGAACAGGTCGCGGCGCTGGCCGCGGCGCGCGAAGCCGGCGACCGCAAGGGCGTCATCGACCTGGTGCACCGCGTGCACGGAACCGGCACCAGCTTCGGCTACCCGGCCATCAGCGAGGTCTCGGGCGCGTGCGAGCGCGAGCTGCGCGCGGGGGGCACGCTGGCCGCGGCAGGGGACGACCTCGACGAGCTGGCGCGCCTGATGTCGGGCGCGGCCGCCGGCCGCGACGCCATTGCCGCGATCGGGGGGCGGCCATGAACGCGCGCACGGCGCTGTGCATCGACGACGACCCGGTCGTCCACGACCTGATCGACTTCCACCTCGAGGGCGTCGTCGACCGCATCCTGCACGCCGAGCACCCGGCCTCGGGCCTCTCGCTGGCGTCGCACGAGGCGCCCGACGTGATCCTGCTGGACGTCGAGATGCCGTACATGGACGGCTTCCAGGTCTGTCGCGAGCTGAAGCAGATGTCGGTCACGCGCGACATCCCGGTCATCTTCCTGACGTCGGACAACGCCACGCACCACGTGGCCCGCGGGCTGGACCTGGGCGGCGCCGACTACGTGATCAAGCCGTTCGTGGCCATCGAGCTGCAGGCCCGCGTGCGCGCGGCGCTGCGCACGCGGCGCATGATCGAGCTGCTGCGCGTGCACGCCCGCGTCGACGCCCTGACGGGCCTGAAGAATCGCGGAGCGCTCGAGGAGGCGCTGGCGCGCCAGGCCGCCGGCGTGGCGCGCAAGGGTGGCGGGTACGCGGTGGTGATGCTGGACGTGGACCACTTCAAGCGCGTCAACGACACCTACGGGCACGGCATCGGTGACGAGGTGTTGCGCCAGCTGGGCGCGGTGCTCGGCGCCTCGTGCCGGCCTGCCGACATGGCGACGCGCTACGGCGGCGAGGAGTTCGCGCTGGTGCTGGCCGACACCAGCCAGGAGGCGGCGATCGGCGTCTGCGAGCGCCTGCTGGCGGCCATCCGCGCCATCCGCGTGCCGGTGCCGGGCGGCGAATTCGGCTTCACGATCAGCGCGGGACTGGCGATGGCCGGCGGCGAGTATCCCGCCGACGACGTGCTGCAGCGGGCCGACGAGGCGCTGTACCACGCCAAGGAGCTGGGCCGCGACCGCCTGGTCATCTGGACGCTGGCGCCGGCCGACGACACGGGCGGCTGACCCCGCGGGTGGCGGCCCCGCCCGAGCGTCCCTTTCATGTCCGGCCTGACCCCGGCGAAAGGGACGGTGCGATGGGCAAGGGGCGTCTCGAGGCGTTCAGCGACGGCGTGATCGCCATCCTCATCACGATCATGGTGCTGGAGTTGAAGGTGCCGCACGGCGAGGGGGCCGGCCTGGCCGAGCTGTGGCCGCTGCTGCCGGTCTTCCTGAGCTACGTGCTCAGCTTCGTCTTCGTGGGCATCTACTGGATGAACCACCACCACCTGCTGCAGGCCGTGCGCCACGTGGACGGGCGCGTGCTGTGGGCCAACCTGCACCTGCTGTTCTGGCTGTCGCTGATCCC
>CAINDZ010000675.1 GCA_903847545.1 uncultured bacterium
CTGGCGGGCATCCGCACGCGCAGCGAGAACGCCAACCGCGTGGCCAACCTGGTCGGCCGCCTGGCGATGTTCGGCCCCGACGACGCGCGCGGCCGCCCCGGCGACGGCACCGAGGCCACGGTGGAGAAGCTGACGCGCGCCGACATCGCGCGCGAGGTGCCGCGCCTGTTCGCGCCGGCGCGCGCCACGCTGGTGTTTGCCGGCGACTTCACGCCCGAGCAGGCCAAGGCCGCGCTCGACCGCGCGCTGGCCGGCTGGAAGGGCGGCGACGCGACCGCGCCCGCGAAGCCCGCGCCGGTGACGAGCGCCCCCCGCAAGGGCCTGGTGCTGGTCGACCGCCCGGGCGCCCCGCAGACGGTCATCGCCGTCATGCGCCCGGTCGCCGCGCCGGCGGGCGCCGAGCGCGTGACGCGCCAGTGCATCAATACGCTCTTCGGCAGCTCGTTCACCAGCCGGCTGAACCAGAACATCCGCGAGAAGCACGGCTACTCGTACGGCGCCCGCTCGGGCTTCGGCGAGGACGCCGGCCAGTGGACGCTGTCGGCCAGCTCGTCGGTGCAGACGAAGGTCACGGGCGCCGCGCTGGGCGAGTTCCGCAACGAGTTCAACAGCCTGGCTTCGGGCAACGTGACGCCGCAGGAGCTGGAGAAGGCCAAGCGCACCGTGCGCTTCGACCTCGAGACCTCCGGCGACACGACGAACGCCGCGGCCGACGTCCTGGCGAACCTGCTGCGCAACGGCCGCCCCGTCGACGCCGTGCGGCAGGACCTGAAGGATGTGCTGCCGCTCGACCTGGCCGCCATCAACGCGCTGGCTTCGTCGGGCCTCTACACGTGGGACGACCTGCTGGTCGTCCTGGTCGGCGACAAGGACACGGTGCTGCCGCAGCTGGCCGAGGCCGGCTTCCCCGTGCCGACGCTGCTGGACGTGGACGGCAAGCCGGTGAACTGACCGGCGCCGCCGCCACGCAGCGCGACAAGAAGGCGCCGGCCGGCTCCCCGCGGGGAACCGGCCGGCGCCGTTTTCACGAATCACGCCCGAGGCGCCCGGGTCAGCCCTTCGCCGCCATCGCCGCCAGCCGCGAGGACGCCGTCCGCAGCGGCTCCAGCGACACGTCCGCGCCCGAGTACCGCTCGTAGTACCCGAACGGGTTGTCCAGGTCGCGAATGAGCAGCAGCAGGAAGATCATCAGCCACGAGATCACGCACACGAAGAACAGCGACTCGTAGAACGGCTCGATGCGCGACAGCACCAGGCCGAGGCTCAGGAGCACAGTGGTCATGTCCGCCAGCAGGTACCCCGCCGAGACGAACGACGTCTCGCGGATCGTGTGGATGCGGATGACGGCCCGCCGCAGGTTGCCCTGCTCCTGCTTCAGGCGCGCCACCAGCGTCGCCTGCGCCCACCCCTCCATCGCCGCCAGCAGCGGGGTCAGGGCGTCGATGTCGTCCATCAGGGCCGCCGTCCGCTTGCGCTTGAAGAACCACTCCAGGAACCCGTCCGCCAGCCCGGCCGAAGCGCGCAGCACAGGCGTCGCATCGGCCCCCGGCTTGGCCAGCGCCAGACCCTGCGCCTCCTGCGCCAGGTTCTGCAGGCTGGCGGCCAGCTCGCCCGGCAGGCGCTCGCTCTCCTTGTAGTCGGAAAGGACGCCGCTCAGCAGGAAGCCCATCAGGAAGATGTTCGCCGCCACGATGCCCGAAAACAGCGGGTTGATCGTGATGATCTCCCAGCCCAACGCATGCACCGCCAGCTTGGCGGCGATCACCACGGCGACGATCGCGCACACGCGCGCCAGCAGGCGGAACCGGTTCCCAGGCTTCATGGACTGCCTTTCGCGGACGGGTGGATGTCCAATGCCCCGACAATGAGGAGCCGATACCGCCGTAAATCAACATCGGTTCCGCCGAAAAACAAGACGGCCCGTGCCTCCATTCGGCACGGGCCGCCCCGGCGATGCTCGGCGATGCCCGGGGCTCAGTGCGCCCCCGAAACCACCGCCTCCAGCTCCTGCACGATGTTCTGCAGCTCGGCGGCCTGCGTGGACAGCTGCTGCCCCGCGGCCGACAGCTGCTCCGAGCTGCTGGCGTTCTTCTGCGTGACCACGTCCAGCTGCTCCATGGCGCCGCCGATCCGGCCGACGCCGCTCGCCTGCGCTTCGGACGCCACCGTGACCTCGCCCAGGATCCCGGTCAGGCTGTCGATGGCCCCGGTCATCTCGCCCAGGATCTCGCTGAACTTGCGGCTGGCCCGCACGCCCGCGTCGGCGTGGTCGCGCGCCTGCTCCAGCAGCCCGTTCGAGTTGCGCGCCGCCTCGGCACTGCGCTGCGCCAGGTTCCGCACCTCCTCGGCCACCACGGCGAAGCCCTTGCCCGCCTCGCCCGCGCGCGCGGCCTCGACCGCCGCGTTCAGGGCCAGCAGGTTGGTCTGGAAGGCGATCTCGTCGATCACCTTGATGATGCGCGCCGTCTCGTCGGACGACTGCTTGATGGCGGTGATCGCCTCGCTCATCTGCGCCATCGCCTCGTTGCCGCGCGCGGTCGAGCTGCTGGCGGCCGCCGCCAGGCTGTCGGCCTGCCGCGTGCTCTCGGCGTTGCGCTTCGTCACCGCCGCGATCTCCTGCACCGATGCCGACGTCTCCTGCAGCGACGCCGCCTGCTCGGTGCTGCTCTCGGC
This sequence comes from uncultured bacterium, assembly GCA_903847545.1. Taxonomy (GTDB): domain Bacteria; phylum Krumholzibacteriota; class Krumholzibacteriia; order LZORAL124-64-63; family LZORAL124-64-63; genus CAINDZ01. The sequence goes on from CAINDZ010000675.1 coordinate 2,674, forward strand.
CACCGCCTGGCTGGCGTCGGCCACGTCGCCGGCGCTGGACTGCAGCGACTGCGAGCCGTGCCGCAGCTCGTCGATGGCGTGGTGGATGGGCCGCGAGATCGAGCGTGCCAGCGTCCACGACAGCACCAGGCTGGCGATGATGATGGCCAGCGCGGCGCCGAAGACCAGGAACAGCATCTTGTTGGCCTCGGCCACGACGTCGTCCACGTACATGCCCGAGCCGATGATCCAGCCCCACTCCGGCACCAGCTTCACATAGCTCGTCTTGTCGACCGGCTTGTCGTGGTTCGGCTTCGGCCAGTGGTACGAGACGTAACCGGAACCCTTGGCCTGCGCCACGGCGACCATGTCCTTGAACAGGTACACGCCGTGGGGATCCTTGTAGTCCCGCAGGTCCTTGCCGTCCATCTCGGGCTTGATCGGGTGCATCACCATCGCCGGCGTGGTGTCGTTGACCCAGAAGTAGTTCGACTTGTCGTACCGCATCGTCCGCAGCACGGCCAGGGCGCGAGCCTTGGCCTCCTCCTGGGTGATCTCGCCCCGCTTGGCGGCGTCCACCTGGACGGCGACGATGCTCGTGGCCGACTCCACCAGCTGGCGCAGCGCCACTTCCTTCGACTCGAACGCCGACTTGCGCAGCTCGGGATACAGCCACCCCAGCAGCGCCGTGAAGCAGACGATAATGCCGATCCCCAGCGTCATGATGCGCTGCGACAGCGACAGGCGTTTAAACATGCGTGATCCCCCGGTTTGGGCGCTTCCCACGGGTCGGGCGGTTTGGAGATCCCTGTGGTCTCACCGAGTCGCGGCGAAGGGCGACCTTGCAAGTAGGTTATCGACCGTCGTACTCGAGCCTTGAGTTTTGTGAATGAGGACTTCCACTCCCCGCGAACCCCTACTTGCTTCGTGGTATTTTGTTGTGGCCCAAGCGCTTCAGTGATGAAGGCACGAGGTTTCCGTTAAGGATTTCACATGACAGCCGAACACACCCACGCGGCGCCATGGCCCGGGGCCGCCGTCGATGGAGCCCGTCAAGGAGTGTGATCATGGGTAACTGGACGATCAGCAAGCGCATCTTCGCCGGATTCGGCGCGATCCTCGTCATCATGGCGGCACTGGGAACCTTCACCGTTCTCAACCTGGTCCAGGTCCGGCACCAGGCGAAGGACATCGCCGGCAACATGCCCGTGCTGCAGAACGTCGTCACGCTCGCCACCGGCGCGCGCGACAACATGACGATCATCTACCGTCACATCGGCGCCAATTCGGCAGCCGAGAAGAAGCAGCTCGAGGAGGAGATGAAGGCCGCCCGCGCCGTCAACTCCAAGGCCCTCGAGGAGTACGAGAAGCTGATCGACGGCGAGCAGGCGCGCGCACTGCTGGCCGACCTGAACGCCAAGCGCGACGTGTACGGCAAGAAGCGCACCGAGATCCTGAAGGCCAGCTCCGCGGCCACCACGCCGGAAGAGACGGCGGTCGTCCTCGCCAAGGCCCGCGACGAGCTGCAGCCCCTGGTGAACGCCTACGCCGAGGCCATCAACGCGATCTGGGAATTCGAGGAAACCGAGTCCTCGGATGCGGCCCAGGCCATCGCGGCCAATTCGGCCAAAACGACGATCGCCACCATCATCGCGGTGGCGCTATCGCTGACCTTCGGCCTGGTCCTTTGCTTCGCCATCGTGCGCGGCATCAACAAGGTCCTGTTCCATGTCAGCTCGTCGCTGGGCGACGGCGCCCGCCAGGTCGTGGCCGCCGCGACGCAGGTGGCCAGCGCCAGCCAGTCCCTGGCCCAGGGCGCCAGCGAGCAGGCCGCCTCCATCGAGGAAACCAGTGCGTCGATCGAGGAGATGTCGAGCGTCACGCTGAGCAACGCCGACAACGCCGACCGCGTCAACGCGCTGGCCCGCCAGGCCCGCGATGCCGCCGAGAAGGGCGCCGTCGACATGGAGCAGATGAGCGCCTCGATGCTGGCCATCCAGGCCGGCAGCGACGACATCGGCCGCATCATCAAGACGATCGACGAGATCGCCTTCCAGACGAACATCCTAGCCCTGAACGCGGCCGTCGAAGCCGCGCGCGCCGGCGAGGCCGGTCGCGGCTTTGCGGTCGTCGCCGAGGAAGTGCGCGGGCTGGCCCAGCGCAGCGCGAACGCGGCGCGCGAGTCGGCCACCAAGGTCAGCGACGCGGTCACGCGCACCAATCAGGGCGTGGAGATCAGCTCGAAGGTCGCGCATGCGCTGTCCGAGATCGTCACGCACGCGCGCGGCGTCGACGAGCTTGCCGCGGCCGTGGCGACAGCCTCGCGCCAGCAGAGCCAGGGCATCTCGCAGGTGAACACGTCGGTCGGCCAGATGGACCGCGTGACGCAGTCCAACGCCGCCGGCGCCGAGGAGAGCGCCAGCGCTGCCGAGGAACTGAACGCGCAGGCCGAGGCCATGCGGCAGGTCGTCGGCGAGCTCGAGAAGTTGGTCGGCGTGAACCGCAACGAGCCCGCGCGCGCGACGGTCGCGCCGAAGCGCGCCACTGGGTCGACGCGCGCCATCACCCCCACGCCGGCGCCGCGCCGGGCCGCCCCGGTGAAGGCCGCAGCCAGGCCGAAGCCGGTCGTCACCCGCCAGGCGTCGCGCCAGGCGGACCAGGTCCTGGTCCCCAGCGACGCCGAGTGGGATGACGGGTCGATGGACGACTGGAACGACCTGTAGGAAGCGCCGCCGCGCGCACCGGGCCGCGCGCGAGGCATGGCGTCGACATGGAAGGGACCCCCTGCCGATGGCGGGGGGTCCCGTGCTTTCAGTCATGACGCCGGCCGCGCCTACTTCAGGCCCAGCCGCCGCGCCAGGTTGTGCAGGTTGCCGCGCTGCAGGCCCAGCTCGCGCGCGGCCGCGGCCCAGTTGCCGTGCCCGCGCGCCAGCGCCGCCTCGATGCGCGCGCGCTTGAAGGCCGCCACCTGCTCGCGCAGCGGTCGCGTGTCGGCAACGATCGCGGCCTCGGGAGCAGCCGGATCGACGGCCCCCGCCACCGTCGTCGGCTCCAGGTCCAGGTGACGGGGCAGCACCACCACCGGGTCGCCGCCTTCGCGCACCGCGCGCAGCACGCCGCGCGAGACGACGTTCTCGAGCTCGCGCACGTTGCCCGGCCAGTCGGTGCCGGCCAGCGCCGCGTGGGCGCCCTCGGCCAGCCGCACCGGCGGCGCGCCCAGCCGACGCCGCGCGCTGTCCGCGAAGTGCGCCGCGAGCATCGCAATGTCCTCGCGCCGGTCGCGCAGCGGCGGCACCTGCACCGGGAACACCGCCAGGCGGTGGTACAGGTCGGCGCGGAAGCGGCCCGCCGCCACGGCCGCGCGAAGGTCGCGATTCGTCGCCGCCACCACGCGCACGTTCACGCGGTGCGTGCGGTCCGAGCCCACGCGCTGGATCTCGCCCTGCTGGATCGCCCGCAGCAGCATCGGCTGCAGCGACAGCGGCAGCTCGCCCACCTCGTCCAGGAACAGCGTGCCGCCGTCGGCGATCTCGAACTTGCCCGCGCGGTCGCGCACGGCGCCGGTGAACGCGCCGGCCACGTGCCCGAACAGCTCGCTCGCGGCCAGCGCCTCGGGCAGCGCGGCGCAGTTGACCTGGATCAGCGGCTGCGCGTGCCGCAGCGACTGCGCGTGAAGGTGCCGCGCCACCAGCTCCTTGCCCACCCCCGTCTCGCCCAGCACCAGCACCGTCAGGTCGGACGAGGCGACGGTCGCCAGCTCGTCCAGCAGCGCGCGCATCGCGGGGCTGTTGCCGATGATGTGCTCGCCCGCGGCCTGGCCCGCCGTGCGCAGCAGGTCGTTGGCCACCAGCTCGCGCCGCGCCGCCGTCGACTCGAGCGACTCGATCAGCGCCGTGGTGCGCACCGCCGCCCCGGCCAGGGCGGCGAACGTCGCCATCAGTTCCAGGTCGACGTTGTCGAACGCGCGCGGGTCCAGGGCGTCGGCCGTCAGCGCGCCGACGATGTGGTTGTCGTGCCGCAGCGCGCAGCCGAAGCAGGCGTGCACGTCGGCCAGCTCGCCCTCCTTGCCCGCCAGCATGCGGTCGAACGGGTCGGGCAGCGACGAGTCGGC
>CAINDZ010000676.1 GCA_903847545.1 uncultured bacterium
ATGTCGTCGTCGTTGAAGCCCAGCTTGCCGTCGGGGTCGACGACGTCGCGGTGCTCGCACGGCACCAGGATGCCGCCCAGGCGCACCACGCGGCGCGGCCGCGCGAAGTACAGCGGCACGATCGGGATCGACTCCTGGCGGATGTACTGCCACACGTCCAGCTCGGTCCAGTTGCTGAGCGGGAAGACGCGCACATTCTCGCCGTCGTCGATGTTCGCGTTGTACAGGTTCCACAGCTCGGGCCGCTGGTTCTTCGGGTCCCACTGGCCCAGGCGGTCGCGCACCGAGAAGAAGCGCTCCTTGGCGCGCGACTTCTCCTCGTCGCGGCGGGCGCCGCCGAACGCGGCGTCGAAGCCGTGCTTGGCCAGGGCGTCGAGCAGGCCGCGCGTCTTCAGCTGCTGGCAGCACTTGTCGTTGCCCAGGCGCGTCGGGTGGGCGCCCTTGGCGATCCACTCCTCGTTGCGCTCGACGATCAGGCGCGCGCCGATGTCGGCCACGTGGCGGTCGCGGAACTCGTACATGGCGGGAAACTTGTAGCCGGTGTCGACGTGCAGCAGCGGGAACGGGAAGCGGCCCGGGTGGAACGCCTTCTGCGCCAGGCGCAGCATCACCGACGAGTCCTTGCCCACCGAGTAGAGCATCACCGGGTTCTTGAACTCGGCGACGACCTCGCGCATGACGTGGATGGATTCCTGCTCGAGGTGCTGCAGGTGGGTCAGGGTGTAGGAACCCAAGGCTGCTCCCGGTTCGGTGCGGCGCGGTCTCGCGTGGCCCTGTCGTCAGGGAAGGACCGCGCGCGGCGGCCCCGCCCCCATGGTGGGGGCAACCCGGGGCGATGTCAACGCCCGCCGGGCGTCGGCAGGTCGCGCCGTGGCGCGTAGACGACGTACCGGCCCGCCTGGCCGGCCGGCTCGTAGTTGGCTTCGATCGCCCGCATCACCTGCGGCCCGAAGTGCACCGTCTCGTACCACGGTCCGTGCGTGCGGGGGTCGTTCAGGAACACGACGGCCCGGAACGACCGGTCGGCGATCCGCTCCACCAGGGGAGCGGCGAACCCCGCGTCGCGCCCGGCGACCAGGCGGAGCATGAACGGGTCGAGCACATAGGGGCGCTCGCCGGCGAGCAGGGGCACCAGGGGATCCTCGGCGAGGATCGCGCCCGGACCGGCGGGCAGCGCGGCAATGACGGCCTGTCGTTCCTGCGCGGCGCCCGCGCCGGCCGCGGCGGCTTCCTGCCGCAGCGTGGCGATGCCGGGCAGGGCGGCGCCGGCAGCCAGTAGCAGGAGCCCGGTTGGCAACATGCGTCGCGGTGCCAGCGGCATGCGTCGCGGCGCGGGCGACGACGCGCCCGCCGCGGCGCCCAGGAACAGCACGGCGGCGGCGACGGGATCGGCCAGGTGGTTCCACGTGACGCCGGGCGAGCCGAAGACCACGACCGCCGCGCCCAGGCTGGCCGCCAGGTAGAGGCCCGGCAGCGTCAGGGCGCTCGAGCGCAGGCGGGCCAGGCAGGCCACGCACGCTGCCGCGACCAGGCAGAAGCCCCACGGGTCCTTCCAGAGGAACATCCCCGACAGCAGGCGGGGCGCCGCGAGCGCCGAGCGCACCGACGCGCCGCCGGACGCGCATGCCTGCAGGATCGCCAGGAAGCGCCCGCCGCTGGCCGCCTCGGTCACGCCGACCACCAGGCCGCAGCCCGCGGTGACCAGGCCCGCGAACAGGGCGGCGTCGCGCCGGCGTCCCTGCGCGAGCAGCCACAGGCCCAACGCCAGCGCGCCCCCGAGCGCAGTCGGCTTGGCGGCGAACGCGAGGCTGAACAGGAGCGCGCACGCCGCGAGCCGGCGTCGCCCGCCCGGCGCCCCCAGGCACACGGCGAACGCCCACAGGACGAGCGCCAGCGGCAAGACGTCGCCGCGCGTAGTGGCCAGGCCGTGCTGCACGACGACCGAGGCCAACAGCAGCGCCGTCATCCCCGCGGCCACGGGCCGGGCCACGGCCAGGCGCCGCAGCGTCGCGTAGGCGCCGCCCAGCAGGAACGCGCCGGACAGCAGCGCCACGACATGGCCGGCGACGACCGGCGCGAGCCCGGCCCTGATCCCCAATGCCTGCAGCGAGAAGAAAAGCGGGAAGAACCGCGTGCCGCCGTAGCCGATGTCGGGCGCGTAAAGCGGGCGGTAGAACAGGCCCTGCGCGAGGTCCGCCGCCATCGTGGTCCAGGCCGCGGCGACGTGGTTGAGGTGCGTGCCGTTGCGGAGGCCCAGGACGACGCAGGCAAGTCCCAGGATGCCGGCGGCGCCGGCGAGGCCCAGGAAGGCGCGGGACCAGGCGGTGGCCCGGCCCGCGGCGGCGCGGCTTCCATCGTCCAGGTGCGGCACGCCTCTTCCTATCCTTCCTGCACCGGCACCTTGACCACGACCTTGCGCATGTCGCCCTCGCCCACCTGCGGCAGGTGGGCGTCGGCAGGCCAGAAGACCGCGAACTGCCCTGGTTCGAGCGGCAGCCAGGCCTGCGGCGGGTCGGCGAAGAACTGCAGGTCGGTGGCGGGGTCGTAGTCGGCCTCGGGCGCGCGGCAGGCGGCGAGCGGCCGCCAGCCGATGGACTCGCGCCCGGCCAGCAGCACCTGGATGTCGATGAAGCGGCGGTGCGCCTCGAGGCGCCCCTCGTCAGCCCGTCGCGCGCCGCCGCAGGCGACGATGACGCTGGCGCCGCGGGTGCCGACGTCGAACCGGCCTGGCTCCAGCGCAGCGAGGTCGGTGGCCGCCAGGAAGGCCGCGGCCTCGGCGAAGGCGGGCGACAGCGCCGCCAGCGACGACACGTTGTCGAGGGTGTCGAGGATCACGCCGTCACTCCCCGCCGTCGCCGGCCTCGGCCAGCACCTCGTCCAGCAGCGCACGGGCACGGCGCAGGTGCGGGATCACGATCGAGCCGCCGACGACCAGTCCCACGTCGAAGATCTCGAGGATCTCGGCCTCGGTGACGCCCTCCTCGGCGCAGCGAATGACGTGGTAGGCGATGCAGTCGTCGCAGCGCAGCACCAGCGAGGCGGCCAGCCCGGCCATCTCCTTGGTGCGGGCCGGCAGGGCGCCGTCGTGGTAGGTGGCGGTGTCCAGCGCGAAGAAGCGCTTCGTGGTGAGCGTGGCGGTCTCGAGCACGCGGGCGTTCAGGCGCTCGCGCTCGGCGCGGAAGGCTTGCAGGCGGCCGCTCATCGGGGTCCTTTCCGGGGAAATCGTCGTCGGGGACTGTGACGTGCGGGTCGAACCAGGCTCCTACCCGGCGGGCGGGCACCATACCACGCCCCGGCGGGGCGCGGCAACCGCACCGGCGAGGTCCGGAAACCGCGCCCCCGCCGCGGATTTCCGCGTTCCGGAGTCCCGTTTCGGTCACGGATCGGATATATTGCCGCGAACGGCCCGGCCGGCTCCCCGCGAGGCACCGGCATTCGCCTCAAGCCCGGGGCGCGGTGGCCGATCAAGCATCGTTCTGACAGGGGTTTGCCCGGACGGCGGCGACGTGAGCGCCCGTCCGTGGTCCAGCCCCTTGTCGTGTGCGTATCGGGTCCGGCCGGCGCGACAGCCCGCCTACCGACCCGCGGGAAAGGTGGTGGACGACAGCCATGTGCGGCATCTGCGGCATCCTCGCGCTGGAAGGATCGTTGGCGCTGCCACCGTCCGCCCCCGAGCGGATGATCGGCGTGATGCGCCACCGCGGCCCCGACGAGTTCGGCGCGTGGCGCAACGACACGGTCTTCCTGGGCCACGCGCGCCTGAGCATCATCGACCCGGTCGACGGCCAGCAGCCGATGGCCGACGCCGGCGGGCGCTGCCGCATCACGTACAACGGCGAGGTGTTCAACTACCTCGAGCTGCGCCGCGAACTGGAAGGGCGCGGGCGCGCGTTCCGCACGCACAGCGACACCGAGGTGATCGTCAACGCGTGGCTCGAGTGGGGCCCCGCCTGCGTGGAGCGCTTCAACGGCCAGTTCGCGTTCGCGCTGTGGGACGACGCCGAGAAGACGCTGTTCCTGGCCCGCGACCGGTTCGGCATCTGCCCGCTGTTCGTGGCCGAGCAGGGCGGGCAGCTGTTCTTCGCCTCGGAGATCAAGGCGCTGAAGGCCTGCCCCGGCTTCCGGGCCGAGCCCGACGCGGCGGCGATGGGCGAGGTGCTCTCGTACTGGGCGAACGTGCCCCCGCGCACGGCGTTCACCGGCGTGGCGCAGCTACCGGCCGGTCACGTGGCCCTGGTGCGGCCCGGCCGCGCCCCCACGGCGTCCGCGGACTCGCTTTTGCCGTCCTGCCTGGACGCGCGCCGCTACTGGGCGCCGTCGTTCCTGCCCGCCGACGAGGATCGCCGCTTCGTGCCCGCGGCCGAGCGCACCGCGCTGGTCGGCGAGCTGCGCGAGCGCCTCGAGGAGGCCGTCGCCCTGCGCATGCGCGCCGACGTGCCCGTGGGCTCGTACCTGTCGGGCGGCCTGGACTCGTCGGCCGTGGCCGCGCTGGCCCAGCGCCTGTCCAGCGGCCTGCTGCGCACCTACGGCCTGGGCTTCGACCGCGAGGGCTTCGACGAGCGCGAGTGGCAGCAGATGATGGTCGACCACCTGGGCGTCGACCACGCGGGCGTGTTCGTCGACCAGGCCGAGGTGGCGCGCCGCCTGCGCGAGGTGCCCTGGCACGCCGAAGCGCCGCTGCCGCGCGCCGCGCCGACGCCGCTGCTGCTGCTGAGCCGGCACGTGCGGGCGCAGGGTTGCAAGGTCGTCATGACCGGCGAGGGCGCGGACGAGGTGTTCGTCGGCTACGACATCCACCGCGAGGCGAAGGTGCGCGCGTTCTGGAACCGCGTGCCCGGCTCGCGCGTGCGGCCGGCGCTGCTGTCGCGGCTGCACCCGTACCAGGACCAGGCGCCGCTGGACTTCCTGGTCAGCTTCTACGGCCGCGGGCTGGCCGAGACGCAGGACGCGTTCCACTCGCACCGGCCGCGCTGGAACAACACGGCCGCCGCCACCTTCCTCTGCGACCAGGCGCGCGCGGCCCTGGCCACCGGCGAGGCCGAGCGCCGCCTGCTGGCCTCGCTGCCCGCCGAGTTCGCCGGTTGGGGCCCGGTGGCCCGGTGCCAGTACCTGGAAATGGCCATATTCATGTCGGGCTACCTGCTCAGTTCGCAGGGCGACCGCATGCTGATGGCCAACTCGGTGGAAGGCCGATTCCCGTACCTCGACCACAACCTGGTCGAGTTCGCGGCCCGCATTCCGGTCTCGGCGAAGTTGCCGGGGCTGGACGAGAAGGCGATGCTGAAGGACGGCGTGGCCGACCTGGTGCCGGCGGCCATCCGCGGCCGGCACAAGCACCCGTTCCGCGCCCCGGGCAGCGTGTGCTTCGCCACGCCCGAGGGCCGCGAAATGGTCGAGGACTTCCTGCTGGCGGACGGCCCGGGCTGGGACCTGTGGCAGCGCGACAAGGTGTCGGCCCTGGTGCGCAAGTGGGATTCGGGACGCCTGCTGAGCCAGCGCGACGACACGTCGTTCGTCGCCGTGCTCAGCGGGCGCATGCTGCAGCGCGATTTCGGGCCGCTGTTCGAGGAGCGGGTGGCGGCCCTGCAACTGGAGCCGGGACAACTGGACTGGCGGGACTGAGCGAACGAGGAGCCAATCGATGGACCCGAGGACACAAGTGCGCGATTTCGTGATCCGGAACTTCCTGTTCGGGGACGCTTCCGGCCTGGCCAGCGACTCCGTTTCGCTGCTGGACAACGGCATCATGGACTCGCTGGGCGTGATGGAGCTGATCAACTTCCTGGAGATCGACCTGAAGATCCAGGTGCCCGACAGCGACCTCATCCCCCAGAACCTGGACTCGATCGACAACCTGGTGGCGTACATCGCGCGACGCCAGGGCGGCGCCGCGTGATCCCGCCGCGTTTGTTGACCGACGGCCTGCTGCGCTCGGCGCGGCGGCATCCCGAAAAGGTCGCCGTGCGCGACGAGTCGTCGACGTGGACCTACGCCGACCTGCTGGCGGGCGCCGAGCGCGTGGCCGCCGCGCTGCTCGACGGCGGGCTGCCGCGCGGCGGTCGCGTCATCATCTACCTGGACAACAGCGGCGTGTGCGCGGCCGCCATCTACGGCGTGATGCTCGCCGGCGGCACCTTCGTCACGGTCAACCCGCAGACGAAGTCGGCCAAGCTGCGCTTCATCCTCGAGGATGCCGACGCCTTCGCCGTCGTGACCGACAAGCACCTGGCCGTCCAGTACGACGCGGCGGTGGAGGGGCTGCCGTGCCTGCGGATGGTCCTGTCGCACGGCGCGCCCGGCGACGAGGCGGCCTCGCCGCGCCGGCTGGACCTGGCCGCCGTGCTCGCGAACGGACGCCGACTCGACAAGCCGGTCCCGGTCGTGGGCTGCGACCTGGCGGCGCTCATCTACACCTCGGGCAGCACCGGCCAGCCCAAGGGCGTCATGCAGACGCACCAGTCGATGGTCTTCGCGGCGTGGAGCATCATCGAGTATCTGGAGATCGTGCCCGAGGACCGCATCCTGCTGGTGCTGCCGATGGCCTTCGACTACGGCCTGTACCAGCTGCTGATGGCGGTCTTCACCGGCGCCACGCTGGTGGTCGAGCGCTCGTTCGCGTTCCCCGGCCGCGTCTACGCCGTGATGGCCGAGCAGCAGGTGACGGTGTTCCCCGGCGTGCCGACCATCTACGCCACGATGCAGGCCTCGCACCTGAAGGCGCCGATGGCGTTCCCGTCGGTGCGTGCGGTGACCAACACGGCCGCGGCCCTGCTGCCGCACCTGCTGCCCACGCTGGCCGAGGTGTTCCCGAACGCCCGCGTGTTCAAGATGTACGGCCTGACGGAGTGCAAGCGCGTGGCCTACCTGCCGCCGCACCTGCTGGACAGCCACCCGCGCTCGGTGGGCATCGCCATCCCCGGCACCGAGGTCTCGCTGCACGCTCCGGACGGCACGCCCGTCGCGCCGGGCCAGCCGGGGATCCTGCACGTGCGCGGGCCGCACGTGATGGTCGGCTACTGGAAGCGACCGGACCAGACGGCGCACATGCTGCGCGAGGGCCGGGTGCCCGGCGAGCGCGTGCTGGTGACGCACGACTGGTTCACGCAGGACGCCGACGGGCTGCTGCAGTTCGTCGGCCGCAGCGACGACATCATCAAGAGCCGCGGCGAGAAGGTCAGCCCCGTCGAGGTCGAGACGCTTCTGTGCCGCATGGACGGCGTCGCCCAGGCGGCGGTGGTCGGCGTGCCCGACGCGGCGCTGGGCGAGCGCATCCGCGCCTTCGTGGTGCTGGACGACGTGGACGCGGCGGCGGGCGTGAACGCCAACACCGTGAAGCGCTTCTGCGCGATGCACCTGGAGAACTTCATGGTGCCGCAGGAGGTCGTGGTGCTGCCCGAGTTCCCGCGCACCGAGAACGGCAAGGTCGACCGGAAGCTGCTGGCACAGGAGGACGGGCCGTATGCCCCGGGCATCGCTTGACGAGCGGCTGGCCGCGCTCGGCGCGCAGCTGGCCCCCGCCCCCGACAAGCCGGAAGAGACGCCCGCCTCCACGCTGCGGGCCCTGTGGCTGCTGGCCGCGGGCACGCCGGCCTCGGCGGCGCTGGCGCTGGAGACCGAGCTGCCCGACCTGGACGACGACGGCCACGCCCGCCTTGACGGCCTGGTCGCCTCGCGGCTGGCCGGCACGCCGCTGGCCCACCTGACGGGCCGGCAGCGCTTCATGGGCCTCGAGTTCGCCGTCGAGCCGGGGGCCCTGATCCCCCGTGCCGAGACCGAGCTGCTGGCGAACGCCGCGCTGTCCTTCCTGAAGGCTGTGCCCGCTGCCGACGCCCGCCGCTGCCTTGACATCGGCACCGGCAGCGGCAACCTCGCCGTGACGATGGCCGCACTGTGCCCCGGGGCGCGCGTGCTGGCCAGCGACGTCTCGGAGGACGCCACCCGCGTCGCGCGGCTGAACGTGGAGCGCCTCGGCGTCGCCGACCGCGTCTCGGTGTTCGTCGGCGACCTCTTCGCGCCATTCGACACGGCCGAGCACCACGGCCGCTACCCGCTGGTGCTGTGCAACCCGCCGTACGTCTCGTCGGCGAACGTGTCGCAGATGCCGGCCGAGATCTCGGGCCACGAGCCGGCTGCCGCCTTTGACGGCGGCTTCGGCGGCATGGGCGTGCTGCGGCGACTGCTGCGCGACGCGCCGCGGTTCCTGGCGCCGGGCGGGCGCCTGATGTTCGAGGTGGGCGCCGGGCAGGGCGAGGGCCTGCTGCGCAACATGGCGGCGGGCGGGACCTACCCGCTGGTCGAGGGGCTCAAGGACGAACGCGGCGTGGTGCGCGCGATCATCGCGGGCTGCTGAACCGAAGAACACGCGCCGGCCGGGCCGGCGCCGGGGGTGGACATGTTCGACCGCAACGTGCTGGACCTGGACCTCGAGCGCGAGGCCGAGGGGATCGCCTCCGCCCTGCGCTCCGTCGTGCAGGGGAAGCTGCGCTGCCGCGGCCTGGTCGTCGGCATCAGCGGCGGCATCGACAGCTCGGTCACCACGGCGCTGGCCGTGCGCGCGGTCGGGCGCGAGCGAGTCTACGGGCTGCTGATGCCCGAGTACCACTCCAGCCCCGACAGTACGCGCCGCGGCCTGATGGTGGTCGAGGACCTGGGCATCGCCCACGCCGTCGAGGAGATCGGCCCGGCCCTCGAGGCCATCGGCTGCTACCGCCGCTACGAGGAGGCCGTGCGCCGCGTCGTGCCCGGTTACGGCCCCGGCTGGAAGAGCAAGGTGGTCCTGCCCGGCGACCTGCTCGACTCCGACCGCGTCAACGTCACGCGCCTGGTCGTGCAGTCGCCCGATGGCGCCCAGGACACGGTGCGCCTGCCCGGCGAGGCCTACCTCGAACTGGTGGCGGCGAACAACTTCAAGCAGCGCATCCGCAAGAACCTCGAGTACCACCACGCCGACCGCCTGCGCTACGCGGTGGCCGGCACGCCCAACCGGCTGGAGTACGACCAGGGGTTCTTCGTCAAGAACGGCGAC
>CAINDZ010000677.1 GCA_903847545.1 uncultured bacterium
CCGCCCGTGACGCGAGGCGAGCAGCGCCAGCACGGGCACGAAGTACAGCGCGCCGTGCACCTTCAGGTTCACCGCGAAGCCGGCCGTCGCGGCAACGACCGCCACCGCCAGCCACGGGCGCAGGCGCGCCGCGCCGTACAGGCCCAGCGCCAGCGCGAAGACCATCAGTGCGTCGGGGCGCACCGCGTACACCGAGAATCCCTGCGCCCAGAAATACATCGCCGCGCCTGCGGTCAGCGCCACGGCCAGCGTGTCGCGACCGCGCCGGGCCATCGCCGCGTACAGCAGCAGCAGGCTGCCGACGGCGCCGAGCGCCGACGCCAGCTTGACCGCCGCCAGCGACGGCCCGAGCACGCGCAGGAAAAGTCCGTTGGTCAGGAACACGGAGGGGCCGTAGAGGACGCTGTACTGTTCGGCCGCGTCGAACGGCGTGTAGAGGGGCTGGCCCCGTCCCACCAGCCACGACAGGGTGGAGACCATGGGCTCCACCTCGCCCGAGAATCCCTCCAGCGTCACGTACCACGCCGCGATGCCGGCGTACACGAGCAGCAGCGCCAGCGACACGGACCACGCCTGCGGGCCGCCCCACGCCAGGCGCGCCAGCGGCAGGCGCCGGCCGGCCAGCCAGGCCAGGGCATGGAACACCGCGAACGCCACGACGAGGTTGCGCGCCAGGAAGATGACGATGTCCAGGAAGTCCCGCAGCGTTAGCATGGATCCGTTAGGTTCACCCCCCGACCACCGTTCCGGTGATCACCGCCGGGCCCTCGCCGCCAAGGGCGGAAGATGCGAGGGGACATCATGGCACATCCGCCACATCTGTCAACAAATGATTACCTAACCGATCAAATGACAATACAATACCGTCACCTATTAACCTTTTTTCTAGTCCCCGGACGGCGGCGCGCCCGCGGCCAGCGCCACGCCCACGAAGCCATTGTCCACCAGGGCCTGCAGATACAGGCACACCCGCCGCGCCAGGTCGTCGCCGTCCCCGGGCGCGGCAGCGGCGGCGGCCGGCAGCAGGTCGCGCACGCGCGCCCGGCCGTCCATGCCGCGCCACAGCGCCGACCCGCGCGCCTCGAGCGGGACGCGCACGAACCGCTTGCGCGGGCCCAGCCGGGGCTGCAGCAGGCGGCCCCAGATCGCATCGCGGTACCGTGGCACCAGCAGGACCACCTGGCCGTCCTCGGGGCGCTCCTCGAACGCCACCAGCCGGGTCGGCACCAGGTCCAGGTAGTCGACGCCGTCCCACGTCGCCGCGCCGCCTCGTCGCCCGCCGAACCAGCCCATGCCGACCTCGCCTTTCCCGGCCGCCGCGGCGACCTGCGCAAACGCCCGTTTCCATTCCGCCGTCCGGACGCTAATATGTGACGGCCGACTGCGTTCCGCGACGCGGCCCCGCCGCGCCAGCCACAGGGGGAGAGCGCCATGGAAATCACGGTCAAGGACCGCTGGCTCGGGGCGATGTGCTACGCCGCGTTCCTGGTCGTGGTCCCGATGATGGCCACCGAGCGCAGCCCCTTCGTCGACCGCCACTGCCGGCAGGGGTTCGCCCTGCTTTTCGTCGAGGTGGTGGGGGCCCTCTTCCTGCTCATCATCCAGCACACCATCGGCCGCATCTGGCTGGTCGGCGGGCTCGTCACCATCGTGCTGAAGCTGGCGGTCTACCTCGTGTTCCTCGCCCTGTCGGTGATGGGCTTCACGCGCGCGCTCTTCGGCGAGTACTGGCGCATCCCGTACCTCGACGACCTCGCCGGCCGCATCCCGTTCGGCCGCTGACGGCGACCACCCTCGAGCGCTTCCCGAAACAAGCCGCACAGCCCCAAAGGCTTGCGCGGCCGGTTTCCAGTATTGCGCATAATGTATATTATGTTAAGTAACGGTTGCGCCCCGAAGCGAGGCCCGCCGCCGGCCTCAGCCGACCAGTTCCTCCAGCTTGTCGCGGATGCGACTCTCGTTCACCGCGCCCATCAGCGAATCGGCCACGCGCCCGCCCTTGAAGAACAGCAACGCCGGGATGCTGCGGATGCCCAGCTCGCCGGCGGTCTGCGGGTACGCCTGGATGTCCATCTTGCCGACGATGACCTTGCCCGCGAACTCGGCGGCCAGCTTCTCGATGGTCGGCGTCAGCGCCTTGCACGGCCCGCACCACGGCGCCCAGAAGTCCACGAGCACCGGCTGCGGGTTCTGCATCACGGCGGACATGAAATCGGCGTCGGTGAATTCCCTCAGGGTGGTCGACATGCGAGGCGTCCTTTCAGTGGTTGTCGGGCGTTCGGCGGTTCGGGTCAGCGCCCGCCGGGTCGCGACCGACCCGGCTGGCGGCAGAGTTCCAGGATGGTCGATTCGAGGACCAGTTCGGGCTTGAGCGGCGAGCCTTTCAGGCGCCGGTCGGCGTCCAGGGCCACGTCCAGGCCGCGGCTGAGGCCATCGAGGCCCATGCCGCGCACCATGGGCTCAAGGAAACGGAAACTGTAGGGATTCTGGGCGCTCAGCGAGGCGATCTCGCCGTCGCGCAGGCCCTCGTCGCGGCAGGCGGCCAGGAGGGCCCCCTTGCGCACGCGGGACAGGAGCAGGGGGGCCATCTCATGGGCGCTGCGCCCCCACTCCGCCAGGCGGAACCAGGTGCGCAGCACCTCGGCGGCGCGTCCGGGCTCGAGCGCCGCGGTGATCTCGTAGCCCTCGAGCGCGGCCTGGTCCATGATGATCTCGTTCAGTTCCGCGGCCGACAGCGCGCGGCCGCGGTCCTCGCACATCAGGGCCAGCTTGTCGATCTCGCTCTTGAGGCTCATCAGGTCGTTGCCGACCAGCTCGACCAGGAGGCGCGCCTGGTCCGGCGTCAGCGGCAGGTTTTCCTTCTGCGCCGCCTTCTGGATCCACTGCATGAGCGCGTCCCCGGTCGGGGGCGAAAAGTCGAAATACCAACCCTCTGACTGGCACAGCTTCACCCAACGCTTGCGTTTGTCGGCCTTGTCCGAGGACATGATCAGGATGGTCTCGGGCACCGGCCGGGCCAGGTACTTCTCGAGGGCGGCCTGGCTGTCGGCGTCGCCCACGCAATGGTCGGCCTGCTTCAGCCAGATGACCTGCCGGCTGCCCAGCATCGGCAGCGCCAGCGCCTGCTGGATGACCCGCGCGATGGGCGCCTGGTCGCCGCGGAACACGTGGTAATTGAAGACGGCGCCGGACTCTCCGAGCGCATCCTTGCGTATCTTCTCAACCACGCCCTCGACCCGCAGGATGTCCTCGCCGGCCAGCAGGTACACCGGCCGGAACTTCCCGGTCTTCAGGTCGTCGCGCACCAGTTCCTGGAAGCCGGGTTCCCCCTGCTCACCCCTGCCGCCGCGCACCGCCATCGCTCACCACCCTCCGCGTTCGCCGCCACCCCGGCCGTGCCGGGAAGCCCCTACCAGTCCTCGACCACCTGCGCCAGGATGTCCCGCACGATCTGCCCGGCCGCCTCGGTCCGCGCAGACTCCTCG
>CAINDZ010000678.1 GCA_903847545.1 uncultured bacterium
CATCGCGTCCACGCCGCTGCCGGGCACCACGACGGTGCTCACGGCCCCATCGGCGGCACGCGGGAAGCCGATCCTGACCGCGCCGCCAAGCCCCGCGCTGCCCTGGTTCGCGAGGACCAGCCCGGTCCGCGTCGCCACCAGGAGGCGGTCGCCGGCGTCGGAGGCCAGGGACCAGACGCCCGTCACGACGCCGGACGGTTCGAGGCCCCCGAGACCCAGCCAGGCCGAACCGACGGCCTCGCCGCCGGTGGCGAGCAGGCACACGTCATTCGGCGCGGCGCAGGCCAGGCGCAGCGTGCCGCCCGAGTCGTACACGGGCACCGGCCCGCAGACCAGCGAGTCCGCGAGACCCGTCTGCCAGAGGAGGTCGACGGAAGCGCCCGTGCCCAGTCGCACCGCCCTGACGTTGCCCTCGCGCAGCCCCAGGTACAGGTCGGTGGCGCCGCCGGGTTGGGGCACGGCCACCGGGGAACCGGCGAGCCTGTCGCCCAGCGCCAGGAAGCCGCCGACCGGCCGTCCCGCCGCGCGGTTCCACCACTCGCGCCCGTCCTCGGTCACGGCGTACAGCGTCCCGTCGAACGGGGCCTCGCCGTGGTTCGTGCCGGGCGCGTCGGCGAACACGAGCAGCCGCTTGCCCGACACCTCGAGCGGCGTCAGCGACTGCGGGTCGATCGCCCGTGGCCCCGCCGGCACGGCGCCCGCGGCCGCCTCGGCCGCGATCGTCCACGGCAGGCCCGGCGGAACCTGCCCCAGCGTGGCCTTGAACTTCATCACCGAGGCCGTGCGCGTGCCGAACTTCCCGATGTCCGACAGCGCCAGGTGCGACCACGAGCGGTCGTGCAGGCGCGTGTTCGGGAAGCCGTCGGCCGGCAGCGTGGTGAAGCCGGTGGCGATGCCGTCGGGATCGTTCCCCCCGAACGGGTCGCGCCACGAGCCGTACCAGCCCAGCACGTAGGCGTTGAGCACGCCGATGTCCTGCAGGCCGTCGGCCTCCACCAGCTTCAGGCCGTCGCCGTCGGTGTTGATCGTGTTCGACGCGAGCCCCGCCTCGATGCGGTCCTCGTTCACGTGCCACACCAGCAGGCCGCCGGCGGGCAGGAAATAGTCGTAGAGGCCGCTGTTCTCCCACGTCTCGGTGTCGGGCACGTGGCCCGCCAGGTAGAGGATGACGCCGGTGCTGTCGTCGCGCTCGAACGACAGGTTGTCCCACGGCAAGGGTTCGTTGCCCGAGGCCACCCAGCGGTTCTCCATCAGGAACCACTCGCGCGGCGAAAGCCCGCCGCGCCACGCCTGCGGGTCGGTCGGGCGGAAGGCGCCGTAGCCCCCGGCCCACAGCGCGTAGTCCTCGCGCGGCACGCCCACGGCCGGCAGCCGGTACTCGGCGCTCTTGCCGTCGATCTCCTGCGTCTCGAGCCAGCCGAGGAACCACTTGTCCCACGCCGAGAGCGACGGCGGCAGCACGCCGCCCGCCACGACGTAGACCGTGTCGCCCTGGTCGGTGATCGCACCGAGCGTGGCCGACAGGTTCGTGCCCGAGTCCATCAGGTCCCAGATGCCCACCGACGGCAGCCCGCGCGAGCTGTCGTAGACGTCGGGCAGGCCGAGGGCATGGCCGAACTCGTGGTAGAACGCCGCGGCGATGCTGCCGGCGTAGCCGTCCTGGTTCGTCGTCTCGGGAATCACCGAGCACTCGGTCAGCGATCCGGCCACGCCGTCCGAGCCGATGCTGGCCAGCGCCTGCGCATCGCCGAGGTTCACGAAGAACGTCGGGATGTCGTTCGGCGAGTCGCCGTTGACGTCGCTCTGCCAGTCGCTGCCCGCATGCACGAAGATGACGTACGTGAACGGGTCGTTGTCGTCGTAGTCGGCCAGGTTGACCGAGCCGTCGGCCGCCGTGCCCGCGTCGGTCGCGGTGATCATGTCGCGCACCAGCGACTCGAGGCCGACCATCGTCCAGAACTTGCCCGCGCCCGGGCCGTAGTCGGCGATGTCCCCCACGCGGTAGGCGTCCTGGTCGCCCTCGGGCAGCACGCGGCCCTCGATCTGCAGGCGGCGCCCGGACATGAACCGGTAGTACTCGCTCAGCCCCTGCAGGTGCGACGCGAAGTAGGCCTTGTCGTGCGGCGGCGGGTCCACTTCCAGCGGGCCGGGAGCGGCCAGCGGGTCCAGCATGAAGTTGCCGCCCGCCGGGATGGTGGTCAGGTGCGGATCGCGGTTGCCGTCGAACGCGATGCGCACGAAGAGCACGCGCAGCGTGTCGGTGCCCGAGGCCGCCTTGTCGCGGTCGGCGCCAGCCGCCAGCAGCGCCGGGCCCAGCCCGCGCTCTGCCAGCAGGCGGTGCGACTTGCGCGAGACCTGCCGGTCGCCCAGCAGCTCGTGCACCGCGCGCCAGCGACGGACGGACTCGCCCTGGCGTCGCAGTTCGCCGTCGATCAGGCGCCGGCCGCCGGTGGTGGCGGCAACCTGGTCCCAGTCCCAGCGGCGCGCCGGCAGCCGCTCCCAGCGCGGACCGGCGACCGCCTCGGCGACCAGCAGGACGGACAGGACGAAGACCGGCAGGACCGCCATGCCGCGGCCCCGGGGCCGCGGCCGGCAGTGGTCAGTCTTGAGCGGCAAGGCCAGGCTCCTCGCTCAGGGGGGTTGTACCTCGTCACGAACGCGGGCGCACCGCTAGAAGCGGTACGCCAGCGACAGGCGCGTCACGTTGGGCAGGCCCTGCGCCTGCGGCACCTTCGCGAAATCGAAGGCGATCGGCTGGCCGACCCAGCGATCGAGGTCCACGCCGAACCCGAGGGTCGAGTCCTTGATGTCGCCGTACTCGGCGCTCTTGTAGCCGAGGCGGACGTACAGCGAGCGCAGGTAGTTCCACTCCGCGCCCACGCCGTACTCCTTCTGCGACGTCTCGAGGCCGAACCCGTAGTCGTTGTCCTTCCACTTGTACAGCGGCACCAGGTAGTCGGCCACGAGCAGGAAGCCCATGTACTCGCTGTGGTACAGGCTGTGCGCCACGCCGATGGTCAGCTTGCGCGGCATCGGGTCGCTCTGGTCGGCGTCGACGTGCTTGATGTCCGGGCCGAGGTTGGCCACGGCGATGCCGATGTTCGACTTGATGGTGGGCACCTTCCACAGCACGCCGAGGTCGACGCCGAAGCTGTCGCCGCTGCCGCCACCCTGGGTGTCCTGCATCACGTTCGTCTCGGCCAGCTTGTCGCGGAAGTACTTCACGCCCAGGCCCACGCCCATGTTCGGCGACACGCGCACGCCGTAGCAGGCGCCGAATGCGAACATGTACGAGCGGAACACGCCGGTGTCGGCGCCGTTCTCGTCGGTGCCCTGCTGCTGGCCCATGTCCAGGTAGTTCAGCGAGAAGCCCAGCGCGCCGTTGTCGCCCATCGGCGTCGCATAGCCGCCCCAGTACAGGCCGATGTCGTCGGCCAGGCCCTCGGCCAGGCTGGACTGCATGATGTGCACGTCGTGCGGCTGGTCGCGCTGCGGCAGGAAGCCCAGGCCGCCCGGGTTCCACCACTGCGCCGTGACGTCCTGCGCGAGGGCCGTGCCCGACTCGCCCAGCGCGTTGTAGCGCGCGCCGACCGGGAAGCTAAGGTTGATGGCGCCCGCGCCCGAGCCCGCCAGGGCCGAGCCGCAGATACCCGTCGCCAGGGCCGCCACCAGCACGACCGTCGTCAGCGTCCTCTTCATGTCCGTCCTACCTCCAGTGGTTGTCCCCAGGGCCGGGACCCGTGTCCCCGCCCCCGCCGGCCATCAACGCATGATGACCAGCTTGCCCGTCTTCGTGATCACGCGCCCGTCCACCGAGGCGCCCTCGCCCCGCAGAACGAACAGATAGGTGCCGTTGGCGATCTCGTCGCCCTGGGCGTCGCGCCCGTCCCAGTCCAGGATGCAGGGGCCGGCCTCCGCGGGCTCCGCGTGGAGCGTGCGCAGGCGATGGCCCGCCAACGTGTAGATGTCCCACTGCACGGCCATCGGGTCGCTCAACTCGCACAGGAGTCGGCACGGGCCGGCCGTCGGATTAGGGAAAACGGTAACGTCCTCGATGCCAACCACATCGGAGGGCACGATCTCGAAGCTGAGGGTGTCCGAGCCGACGTTCCCGAGGGCGTCGCTGGCGTGCAGCGCGGCCTTGTGGACCCCGCTCGCGAGGTCCTGCGGCAGCGGGTAGACCAGGCCGCCGCTGGTGTAGCTGTTCGGGTCGTAGGCGAAGGCCGACGTGACGTCGGTCATGCGTCCCGAGTCGTCCAGTTCCAGCATCAGCGAGTTGCCGGGGCTGGTGCCCAGCATCGCGATGCCCGAGGTGTCGACCAGCGAGGCGACCAGGGGGTCGCCCGGATGCACCCGGTGCCGGCCGTCGGCGAACGCCAGGTCGATGAGCGGCCCGCGGACGTCGTCGATCGCGCCCAGCGACCCGCGCACCGCCGGCACGACCTTCACCGCGGCGTGCGCGCCGTCGGCGCCCTCGATCAGGAGCCGCACGCGCCCGTTGTCGCCGTAGCGCACCTGCGCGGGCACCTTGAACGGCACGACCAGGTCGCCGGTCCCCACGTCGCCCTCGCCGTCGAACACGGCCCCGCCGCCCTCGATCCACGTGGCGGTGCCTCCGAACGGCGTGTTCTGGTACGAGCGCGACGTCGAGCTTTCCTCGACCCGCAGGCGGTACCGGTCGCCCGCGGCAAGCGCGGCCTTGCCCGCGGCCGCCAGGACCACGACCTGGCGGGCGCCGGCCCGCAGGGTGTCCAGGCTGGCGGGCGCCAGCACGAGGTCGTCCACCGGGTGCGGCAGGCGCATCGCGGGGTCGCCCATCAGGTTGTAGCGCTGGCTGTTGGCCCGGTAGTCGAGCGAGCCCATCTGTCCCTTGGCCAGGCGCAGCGCCTCGCCGACGCTGCGGCCGGCGTCGACGTGCCGCGACGGGAACAGGTTGCGGAAGAAGGCCTCGGTGATCGCGTCGTTGTCGGTGCTCCAGCTGACCTGGCTGGCGCAGATGGTGCCGGCCGCGCCGCCGGCGGTGTAGCTGACGAACTGCTCGGCCATGGACAGGCGCGAGGGGCTGTCGAAGACGCCCACGTCGCAACTGAAGGCCACGAAGAGCGGCCGCCGGCCGCCGTTGCCCAGGTTGGCGATGTCGCGCGACTGGAAGATCTGCTCGTCGGCCAGGTTGTCCTCGGCGCCGTGGCCGACGTAGTAGTACAGCGTCGTCCCGGCGTTGAGGGCCGCGTTGATCGCCGCGCGCGCCGCGGGCTTGACGTTCGACGACGGCGGGAACGGGTAGTCGACGCCGTAGATCTTCGTCACGTCCACGCTGGCCGGCAGGTAGTTCGCGTTGATGTCCTCGGCCTCGCGCGTGTGCGTGTCCTCGCCGAAGACCGGGACCTGTCCCGAGCTGGGGCGGTTCACGTCGTCGGCCGTCAGCAGGATGCTGTTGCGCCACGGGCCCTCGGCCGGCGTGACCGCCTGCTCGATCGCGCGGTCGACCATGGCGTGGGCCTGCGTCGCATCCAGGGCCGGCAGGCGCCCGCACGCGACGTCGGGCAGGTCGAGGTCGTAGCGGTCGATGACCGACACCGGCGCCGTGTCGAACGAAACCAGCGCGTCGTCCGAGGCGAACGGCGTCTGGCGATTGAGCGCCACCGGGAAGATGGGGAAATAGTTGCGCACGACCGTCGGCACCAGGTCGTACAGGTCGACCAGGGGCACCACGCCGCGATAGTTGCGGTAGTCGTGGCTGGCCTTGCCCACCAGGCACACGGCCTTCAGGCGCTGGCCGCCCTTCTCGTACACGCTGCGCAGGTAGTTGCGGATGGCCAGGGGATCCTTCTGGCCGCCCGAGTAGTTGTTGTAGATGGCCTCGGCCGTCACGGCGCGGCTGCGCGGCGAGGCGACGCCCGGCAGCACGGCGCCGCGGAATGCCGCGAGGTTCTGGCCCGGCACCGCCATGGCCGACGCCGCGACCACGACGTAGTCGACGTTGCCGTCGTCGTCCAGCAGCGACACCGGCAGCAGGCGCGAACCGCCGTCGACCGCCAACAGGCCCGCGGGCACGCTGGCCACGCAGTGCAGGTCGGCGCCCGGGTCGCGCACGACGCCGAGCGTCACCAGGCCCGTGCCCGGCGTGCCGACCAGGATGCGCGCCGAGTCGGGCCGCGAGACGTCCCAGACGACCGGCGTGATGCCGGTCGGGACCGCCAGCCGCAGGTCGGTGGCCGTGGCCGGCGCCGCGACCTGGTCGCCCCAGTGGGCGAACTCGAGCTGGCCGAAGGCCGGGTCGAGCGCCAGCGCCGTCCAGTACAGCACGTCGAAGCTGTCGAGGGCGAGCGCCCGGCGGTTCGCCTGCGCCGCCGAGGCGTTCAGGACCGTGAACGTGTTGGAACCCCCGACCAGCGCCGTGGACTCGCCGCCGACGCGCACGCGGAGACTGTCGTTCTGCGTCGAGTACGTGATGGTCGTCGTGCCCGCCTGCGCCTGGTCGCCGTTGAGCCAGGCCTTGGCCGTGAAGACGAAGCCCGCCGAGTACAGGTCGTACATGCCGCGCACGTCGGCCACGAACTGCGTGGTCGAGCCGGCGACCGGCGTGCGCACCGTGAACTGGTCGGTGTGCGAGCTGAAGATGGAACTGTCCCAGGTCCAGTTGTCGGCCACCACGCCCATCGCGTCGGCGTACTGCTGCTCGAGGTGCAGCCGCAGCCGCGCGGTGTCGACGGCCTGGCCGCCGAGGGCCGGCGCCTGCACGACAGGCACGCGGCGCGGCGCGCCCGGCAGCGGGCTGGCGGTGGCGTCGTTCTCCCAGGTGAGCCAGTAGACGGCCTCGGCCGCGTACGGATGGTCGTAGTGCTCGAGCCGGCCGGCGCCGGGTTGGAAGCGGTCGAGCCAGGCGCTGGTGGCCACGCCGTAGAAGCGGATCTCGTCGTCGAGGTTCCACTCGCCGTCGCCGCCGTCGACCACGCTGATCGCCACCTCGTGCAGGCCCGTGCGGTCCGCCTGCAGCGAGTCGGGATACTCGGGGTCCATCTCCAGCGCGAGCGAGCCGCCACGGTACAGGCGCAGCTTGGCCGGGTCGACATCGCCCACCGGCACGCCGTATCCCGCCAGTTGCTGCCCGGTCAGCCGGTACAGCCCGGTCGTCGTCAGGCGCAGCGTGACCCAGTGCCCGGTGGTGTTGAACGGGTCGAATGCCGCGGCCTTCGTCGCCGCGGCAGCCAGTGACTGCTCGCGCGCGCCCTCGGCAAGGGCGGTGAACAGGTCGCCGTTGGCCACGCCGGCCGGCACCAGGGCCGCGGCCGCCTCGGGCGTGGCCAACGACGCGGACTTGGCGGCCAGCGCCAGGCGCGCGTCGAACGGCGCCGTGGCCGCGTGACGGCACTCGAGCGTCAGGCCGGCGAGCACGCCGCCCTCGGCGGCCAGCGCGACCTTGAGCCCGGCCAGGGGCACCTTGCGGTAGACCGCCGGCGCGCCGGTCACGACCAGCGCCGCGGGATCCACGCCCGCGTCCGGCTCGCGCCACCAGCGGACGTCCGTGACCGTGACCTGCGGCAGCGCGCGCGTGGGCACGGCCAGCGACAGGCGCAGCTCGGGCGCCGACAGGCGCAGCTGCCCGCCGATGCCGTCGTCGAGGTCGTCGATGACCGGCGGCAGCGCGTAGCGCACCGCGGCCGGGTCGAGGGTCCGCCAGTCGGCGGGGGCCGACTGCACGGGAAAGTCGATGCGCACCACGGTGCGGTCGGCGCCCTGGCTGAGCACGCGCACGACCGGCATCGCCATCTCGGCGGCCGGCGCGGTCGCCGCCGGCGGCGTGTCCGCCTCGGCGGCCGCGGCCGCGGACGGGCGCGCCACGCCGAGCGCGACGAAGCAGGCCACGAAGATCGCCGCCTGCACGACCAGGTTGCGCGGCCCGCGACGGGGGCCATGTCGCAACAGGCCGGTGTGGGTCGGGAACACGAAGCGGTCGCGCCCAAGGCGACCGAGCTTCTGGAAAAGGTTCTCCAGGTCAGGCAGCATCCCGGCGATCCCTCCCACGATGGCGGCCGCGCTCGCGAACGGCATCAGCAGCAGCAGCAACAGCGCCGCCACGCCGCCGGCCAGTTCGAGGCGCCAATCCGGATGGTCGTAATGCGGCAGCACGTCCAGCACGGCGTGCGACGCGAGCCCGGCGGCGGCGCCCCAGCCCACCGACCCGGTCAGCCCGCCCGCCAGCGCACCGGCGGCGAAATGCGTGAACAGGCACACGCCGCTACGCTCCCGTCCCGCCGGCGGCGGGAATCGGCTGCGCCTCGTCCGGCAGCATGATGGGGATGCCGTCCTCGACCCGGTAGCGCACCGAGCAGGCGCGGCAGTACAGCCAGGTGTGCGCGGCATCGGGCGTGACGGGCTGCCGGCACAGCGGGCAGGCCAGGATCTCCAGGAGCTTGGGGTCGAGCATGTTCCGAGGTCCTCCACGCCCGGCGCGCCGCCAGCGGCGCCACCGGGTCGATGCGAAATGGATCTGCCGCGCCGCCCCCGGGGCGGCCACCCGGCCCGACGCCGTCTGGCGCCCGCCGGGTCTCC
>CAINDZ010000679.1 GCA_903847545.1 uncultured bacterium
ACCAGAAGGACGACGATGGACGCCCCCATCGACTCGGTCACCATGGCAATGCCGAGAGTCTGGATGAAGAACACCAGCCACCCGAGCAGCATCAACAACACCAGCGGTCCAGGAAACAGGCGCTGGTCGACCGGGGCAACCATGACCGCCACGCCTGCCGCTGCGGCAGGCAGCAGGAACAACAAGCCGTTGGCCAGCAACTTGCCTGCCGCATATTCAGCCGGCGTCACGGGCAGTGAGAGCATGAATGCCCGAGTTCCCCGCGTGATGTCGTAGAACACCGAGGTCATGGGCAGGTGGAAGCACTCCCCGATGAGCGTGCCCATGATCAGGGAAACGCCGAGGCCGCGCACGCCGCGATCGGGCATCGACGCCATGACAGCCCCGACGATGGCGACCGCAGCGTAGCCGATGGCCGGCGTACGACCGAGTGAAAGTTCGGCCGTCGCCAGCCGGATGACGGACCTAGACCGCACGGGACACCTCCTGGTCGACACGACGACGGAACAGGGCGTCCAGGGCGTTGCCGCCGGTCGGCGTGATGGCGTCCGCCGCTCCGTCGGCCAGCAGACGCTCGCGAGGGCCGGCCTCCAGCAAACGCCCGCGGTACAGGAACACGACATCATCGGCCAGCGCCTCGATATCTCCCGTGAGATGCGACGAGAACAGCACCGTGATGCCCTCGCTGCCCGTGATGCGGCCCAGTTCCCCCAGCAGTTCGTTTCGCATGAGCGGATCCAGTCCTGCCGTGGGCTCGTCGAGCAGAAGCAGGCGAGGACGACAGGCCAGGGCGAGCATCAGCATCGCCTTGACGGACTGGCCACGAGACAGTTCCCCGCCCCGCTCGCCGAATCCCAGCTCGAACCTCTCAGCCAGCCTCCGGGCGTGGGCTTCGTCCCAGTCGGGATGGAACGACCGGACAAGATCGGCGTGCCAACGCAGGCTGCGCGCGGCATGCAGGCGCATGTCCTCCGAGACGAACCCCATGGCGCGCTTGATCGCTGATTGGTCCGCGGGCATCGACAGGCCCATGATCCCGACGCTGCCCGAATCGGGTCGTACCAGCCCCATGAGGATGCGCAGCAGCGTCGACTTGCCGGCGCCATTGGGGCCGACCAGCCCGCAGATGCGCCCGGCGTCGAGGTCGAGATCGAGCGGTTCCAGCGTGAACCGCCGGTAGGTCTTGCTGACCTTCCTGAGCGAGACCAGGGATGTGGACATCCTGCACTCCGGGTGTGGAAACCATGATTGCCCGGGCCGGCGCCCGGGGTTGTCTTGGTCATCTATCCGAAGGGGGCGGGTTTGTTACATGGTTCATGAGGAATACACAGGGGGATGGGCGTCGGGCCACTGTGCGGGCGACCACCGACGTCGAATCCTACCGGAACATCGCCTTGACGCCGCCCCAGGTGCCCCGTTCGGCGGGAACGGGCGCGGCGGCGTTGATGGCCGCCGTCAGGCAGGTCATGTCCATCGGGCCGTCGGGGCCATGGGTGAGCAGCGCGAAATACCCCGTCTGTCCGTCGGCCCGGAAGTGCTGTCCGTTGAGGCAGATGAGCGTCGGCAGGTTCGACGTGACGTCGAGCCGCAACTCGGCCACCACCGTGCGCCCCTGAAGCGGCAGCGGCGTGGGCAGCGTGATGAAGAGGTCGGCGTAGCCACCGGCGAAAGCGACGGCTGCCGGCAGGCCGCCCCCGCGAGGGACCCAGGTGCCGGTGGCGCGCCCGGTGCCCGGGGTCAGCGAGGAGGTCGCTCCCCAGCTTTCCAGCTGCGCAACGGGCACGTAGGACGCGCCGTCCCAGCGGCTGAGCGGCCCGGCGACGGCATAGGCCGTGACCGCGCCGGTCCCGTACCACGAGCGCACCGTGGCCGCCTCGTCGAAGTAGACGACCAGGGCGTTGGGCACGTCGACGGTCTGGGCTGCCGCCGGCCGCGGGCAGGCCGCGGCCAGGGCCGCCACGACGACGGCACCCGACAGGAGAGACGACAGGGTTCGCTTCATGACGGGACCTCCGGGCGCCGACGACTTGCGCCGGCGCAAGTGCCGCTAGCGGAACAGGCTCTTGACGGCGCCGAAGGTCGCGGGCTCCACGGGCAGTCCCCGGCACTCGTAGTTCACGCAGGCACAGGGGAACGTCACGTCGCCTGAACTGACACCGCAGCGTCGAAGGACACCGTTGCCCGTAACCACCGGCAGGCCGCCCGGCAGCGAGGGGATCGTGGCCTTGTTGACATAGAAATACAGGAACCCCACTCCGGTCAGCATGTACTGCCGATGCGCGAGGACACACCCTCCGTTGACGACGGGATAGTCCGATGCGCAGCCGACCATGAACCCGTCCACAGAGGCGTCGACATCAATGGGGCCGTTGCCCATGAGGGTGGTCGAGAGCGCGAACGCGGGGGCCGGACCCCAGGCGGTGAACGTGCACTCGAAGCCGTTGGTGGGCGCGTTCGGGTACAACAGAACGAGGTAGACGTTGAACGGCACGTACGGACCGATCGCGATCTGTTCGAGGCCAGAGGAAGTGTCGAAGAAGACACCGATCGTGTCGTTGCCGTAGTACGGATAGCCGAGCGCCGACGTCGCCACCAAACAGGCCAGGAGCACCACTACCAACGTCTTCATATTGTCCCCTCCAAGTATTGACGTATCCACTGGCATCACGGCGCCTGTCCGGGCATCGCCAGGAGGCGGGTCTCCGGGCGTGGAGCACAGCGCCGATAGGGCGTGATCATAACACGGATCGCGCGCGGGCGGGTTCGAATCCAACCGAAAGCAAGCGGCCCGTCCCCACGCCTGGAACGGGCCGCCTCACAACAACTTATGCGCCTGCGGCTATTCCCGCGCCGCGTGCTCTGCCGCCGTCAGCACCTTCACCGCCTCCAGCCCCAGGGCCTGCAGCCGCCCGTTCAGAGCGGCCAGCCGGGTGCCGGTCAGCGCCATGAACTCGGTGTTGGCGCGGTCGAGGTCGCCGGTCAGGGCCGCCTGGCGGTCGGTCTGCGCCTTGGTCGGCGGGCCGCCGAAGCCGGCCACGCCCGCGTACAGGCTGACCACCTTCTCGCGCAGGGCCTTGCGGCCGCTGATGCCCTGGACCTCCTCCTCGACCATGACGCGGTCCTGCAGCGCCTTCAGGTCGCCGGCCAGGGCCGTGAGGTCGGTCTTCAGCGCGTCGTCGACCTTGGCGTCGCCGGCGCGCGCCTCGACGGCCGCGCGCGTCTCCTTCACCGCGTCGCAGACGTAGGCCATGCGCGCGAGCATGTCGTACAGCACGCGCACCGCCTTCTGCTGCGCGGCGCGGGCCACGGGCGGGTGCGGGTAGTCGGGGTCGTAGCCGACGCCGACGGTGCCCTCGTAGACCTCGTCGCCCTTGAGCAGGCGGTAGCGGTACGTGCCCTCGGGCGCGGCCGGGCCCACCGAGGCCGCGAACGCGATGGACGGATCCATCACCGGCGACGGCGCCACCTTGGGCGGCTTCAGAGTCGGCGACCACGTCACCAGGTTCAGGCCCTTGCGCGTGCCGGCGGGCAGCGTCTTGAGCACCGAGCCGTCGGGCGCCAGGACCTCGATCTTCATCGGGCCGACCATGTGCCGCTTCGCCAGGTAGTAGACGATGCGCGCGTCGGTCTCGGGGTTGCCGGCGGCGAACCACGAGTCGCCGGGGAACTGCTGCTCGCCGCGCGGGATGCTGAGCACCGCCGGGCGCGAGGGCAGCAGCGAGACCGGCGCCTGCAGCACGGCCGCCGTCAGGCTGCGCAGCGGCGACAGGTCGTCGATGATCCACAGGCCGCGACCATGCGTGGCGATGACCAGCGAGCCGTCGCGCTCGTGGATGGCCAGGTCGTACACGGGGACGGCCGGGAACTCCTCGGCGAAGCGCGCCCAGTGGCGGCCGCGGTCCAGCGACATGTAGAGGCCGTTCTCGGTGCCCAGGTAGAGCAGGTCCGCGTTCACCGGGTCCTGCCGGATGACGTAGGCGGAGCCCGTCACCTCGGGCGTGGCCAGGGACCGCCAGGTGGCGCCCAGGTTGTCGGTGGCGAAGACGTAGGTGGCCATGTCGCCGGCGCGGTGGCCGTCGGCGGTCGCGAACGCGCCCTGCCGCTCGGTCGGCGAGGCCGACACGCAGCTGATCCACGTGTCCTTCGGCACGCCCGGCAGGTTCGGCGCCACGTTCGTCCAGTGGGCGCCCTCGTCGCCGGTCACCTGCAGGTTGCCGTCGTCGGTGCCGGCCCAGACCACGCGGCGGTCGCGCGGCGACTCGCTGATCGTGATGATCGTGCAGTGGTTCTCGGCCGTGGTGTTGTCGATGGTCAGGCCGCCCGACTGCTCCTGGCGCTGGCGCGCCGGGTCGTTGGTCGTCAGGTCGCCCGAGACGCGCCGCCAGGTGTCGCCGCGATCGGTCGAGCGGTGCAGGAACTGCGAACCGACGTAGAGCCGCTTGCCGTCGCCCGGGCTCGTCACGACGGGCGTGTTCCAGTTGAACCGGAAGTCGGGGTCGCCCGGCCCCGCCTGCGGCTTGATGTCCTTGCTGTCGCCGGTGCGGCGGTCCAGGCGCTGCAGGTTGCCGCCCTGCCACTCCCAGTACACGACCTGCGGGTCGGCGCGCTCGGGCACCACCGAGAAGCCGTCGCCGCCGCCCAGGTTCGCCCAGTCGCCGTTGTC
>CAINDZ010000680.1 GCA_903847545.1 uncultured bacterium
AGCGTCATCAACGGCTTCCTGGGCCAGACCACGGGCTACCACGCGGGGCTCATCAAGCGCTCGGTGATCCCGCTGGCGCAGGTCGAGGGGACGGACGAGGTGAAGTACCTGCACGGCAAGTGCGGGCAGGGGACGTTCACCTTCCTCGGGGGGCACGACCCCGAGGACTACCAGCACCGGGTCGGCGATCCGGCCACCGACCTGGACCTGTACCCGACGTCGCCGGGGTACCGGCTGATCCTCAACAACGTCCTGTTCCCGGCCGCCCGGCAGAAGCCGCAGAAGACCTGAGGCGGGGTGGCGCAAAATCGGGCAGCGCGAATCCTGAGTAATTTGCTATGTTATTTGCCGGGCGGTCGGCCGGCCACAGGGCCCACCGCCCGAGGGAGGTGTACGGGATGGATTATCCGGAATGCAGGAAATGCGGCGAGGGCGTGCTGCTGCCGCTGTCCGATTACGGCCGCGACGGCGCGGCCATCCGCTTCAAGGCCTGGGTCTGCCACAACCCCGGGTGCGGGTTCAGCATCCGCATCGACAACGGCGAGATCAGCTTCGGCAAGGGGCTGCGCGAGTCCGTGAAGTAGCGGGGTCACCCGGCCGGGGGCGTCGACACCGGGCGGAGCCGGCGGGCGACCAGGAGCAGGACGGCGGTCGAGGCGACGGCCAGGCCGACATAGGCGGGCGTGATCGCCTGGGGCGACGCGCCGGCCGGCCCCTGCGCGATCATGACCGCCAGCGACACCCCGTTGTGGACGCCGTGCGCCACCCAGCAGGCCGTCAGCGAACCCGTCGATTCCCACACCAGCGCCAGCATCACGCCCACGGCGATCAGCCCCAGGACGTACCACGGTTCGCTGTGCATCCAGCCGAACAGCAACGACGAGGCGGCGATCGCCGGCCACGGGCCCCAGGTCAGGCTGAAGACGCGGTGGACCAGGCCCCGGAAGACGAGCTCTTCGGCCAGGGGACCGGCCAGGACGACCGCGATGACGGCCACGGCGATGGCCGCGGGGGTGGACGGCAGGTTCTGTGCATAGTGGGCCAGCCACTCGGGGTCGGCCGGGTGCAGGCGCAGCGAGACCTCGGCCAGCAGCGAACTGGGGGCCAGCGCCGCCAAGGCCATCAGGACGGCGCCCAGCAGGGGACGGGGGCCCGGGCGGTCCAGCCCGAGGTCGCGCGACGCCTGCCAGCGCCAGCGCCGCGCCAGCAGCAGCATCGGCAGCACGACGCCACCCAGTGCGCCGGCGAGCACCGGCCCGAACAGGCCCGGGTGCCACTTGTACCACAACAGCTGGCAGGTGAAGTTGCCCAGCAGCAACGTGGCGCCCAGGGCCAGGATCCGCAGCCGGGACCAGCTGTCCCACAGGGCGGGCCGCGGGGGCGGCGGGGTCGGCTCGAGCGTCATGCGGCGGGGGTCCTCGGGTCGGGGCTGGCGGGTGGCGCAAGCCGGAAGTGTGCATTCGTTGCGGGAAAAGGTTAGTATGCCCCGCGGGATTCGCCAATGAAAGGTGCCGATGTGGCAGCGCGCGCGATCGATGCGGTGATCTTCGACCTCGACAACACCCTGACCGACTTCATGAAGGCCAAGGAGGACTCGATCGCGGCCGCGGCTGACGCGATGATCGATGCCGGGCTGGAGATGGGGCGGCGCGAGGCGATCGACGCGATCTTCGCCATCTACAAGGAGAAGGGCATTGAGCACCAGCGGGTGTTCAACCTCTTCCTTGAGAAGGAGGTCGGGCGCGCCGACGACCGCATGCTGGCCGCCGCGG
This sequence comes from uncultured bacterium, assembly GCA_903847545.1. Lineage (GTDB taxonomy): Bacteria > Krumholzibacteriota > Krumholzibacteriia > LZORAL124-64-63 > LZORAL124-64-63 > CAINDZ01. The sequence goes on from CAINDZ010000680.1 coordinate 1,773, forward strand.
TCATCGCGTACCGGCGGGCGCGCGACGCCGCACTTGTGCTGTACCCGCACGCGAAGCTGGTGCTCAACCGCCTGCTGAAGGACGGTTACAAGCTGGCCGTGGTCAGCGACGCGCCGCGCTTCGAGGCGTGGCTGCGGCTGACGGCGCTCGGCCTGCAGCACGCCTTCGACGTCGTGCTGACGTTCGACGACACGGGCCATCGCAAGCCCGACCCGGAGGGCTTCCGGATGGCGCTCGAGCAGCTCGGTGTCCCGGCCGATCGCGCGCTCGTGATCGGCGACTGGAAGGAGCGCGACATCCTGGGCGGCCGCAACGCCGGCCTGCACACGGTGTATGCGCGCTACGGCGACCTCTACTCGCAGTACGCCGACAAGGTGGCCGGGCAGGGTCCCGAGCCCGACGACGTGGTCGACGACCTGCTGCAACTTCTGGATGTCCTGGCGCGCCTGAACGGCGTCGCCGCGGAAGGAAAGGCCCGCTGATGAGGGTGTGCACGGCGCAACAGATGGCGGCCATCGACCGCGCGACGATCGAGGGGGGCGTGCCGTCGCTGGATCTGATGGAGCGCGCCGGGCGCGTCGTGGCCGACCACGCGCTCGAGTTCCTCGCCGAGCACGCTGCCGGCGGGCATGACCATGGCCACGAACATGGCCACGAACACGGCCACGACCATGACCACGACCATGGCCATGCGTGCGGGTGCGGTCCCGAGGGCTGCGGCGATCCCGACTGCGCCGACGGCGCCTGCGGCCACGACGAGCCGGCCGATGCCGTCCTGGTCGTCTGCGGTCGCGGCAACAACGGCGGCGACGGCCTGGTCGTGGCCCGGTTGCTGGCCGAGGAAGGCGCCCCGGTCGTGGTGATGCTGCTGGCCGCGCCGAAGGAACTGTCGCCCGACGCGCGGGCCAACCTCGAGCGCCTGCCCGAGGGCGTCGAGGTCGTCGCGCCGAGGTCTGCCGACTGGCCCGAGGCCTATCGCGAACTGTCGGCCGGTTGCGCGATCGTGGTCGATGCGGTGCTGGGCACCGGCGTGCGGTTGCCCCTGCCGTCCGACCTGGCGGAACTGCTGCGGACGATGAACGACTGCGCCGTGCCGACGCTGGCCGTCGACGTTCCCTCGGGAGTCTGCGGTGACGACGGGCAGGTCGACCCGGTCGCTGTGGCCGCCGACCTGACCGTGACGATCGGCCTGCCCAAGCTCGGCCTGCTCGTGCCCCCGGGGCGCGACTACGCGGGGCAGGTCGAGGTGGCCGACATCGGCTTCGATCCCGGGCTGTGTGACCACCTGGCCGGACCCTGGCACTGGCTCGAGCGCGGCTCGTACCTGGGCCTGATGCCGCCGCGCCCGACCTCGGTCCACAAGGGCCAGTGCGGGCGCCTGCTGGTGGTGGCCGGCTCGCGCGCATACGGCGGGGCGGCGCACCTGGCGGCGCTCGGCGGCCTGCGCTCGGGCGTGGGGCTGCTCACGCTGGCGGCGCCGGCGGGCCTCGAGATCCCGCTGCGCGTGGCGCTGCCCGAGGTGCTCCTGCGCGCACTGCCGGAGACGGCCGGCGGCACGATCGCCGCCCTCGAGCCGACGGCCACGGCCGGGCTGGTCGCGGGGGTGGACGCCCTCGTGGTCGGGCCGGGGCTGGGGGACGACGCGGCCACCGACGCGTGGGTCTGTGCGCTCGTGGCGGGAACCTCCTTGCCGATCGTCGTCGACGCCGACGGCCTGAATGCGTTCGCGCGCAGCGGTCGCGCGCCCGCCCTGGCCGGGAGGCAGGCCGTGCTGACCCCGCACCCGGGGGAACTGGCGCGCCTGCTGGGCCTGCCGACGGCCGAGGTCGCGGCCCGGCGCCTTGAACTGGCGGCCGAGGCGGCTTCGCGCTGGGGCTGCGTGGTGGTGCTCAAGGGCTCGCCCGCGGTCATCGCCGTGCCCGGCGAGGGCGTGTACATCAACGCGAGCGGCGACGACGCGCTGGCGCGCGGCGGCTCGGGCGACGTGCTGGCCGGCCTGGTCGGCGGGTTGCTGGCGCAGGGCCTGACGGCGCGCGACGCCGCGCTGCTCGGCTGCTACGTGCACGGGCTGGCCGGCACCGCGGCCGCGCGCGAGATGTCCAGCCGGGGCGTGCTCGTGCGCGAGGTGGCGGCCGCCATCGGCCCGCAGTGGCTGGCGATGGAGCGCGAGGCGAGCAGCGATGCCGCCTTGCGCGAGCACCTGTGGCCGTCGATCCCGCCGGGAGCTGCGAAGTGAGGGTGCTCGGCATCGAGACGTCCTGCGACGACACGTCCGTGGCGCTGTACGACAGCGAGCGCGGCGTGTCGGCAAACCTGCTCAGCTCGCAGGTCGACCTGCACGGCGTCTTCGGCGGCGTCGTGCCCGAGCTGGCCAGCCGCGCCCACCTGGTGAACCTGCTGCCGATGGTCGACCTGCTCATGAAGCGGCAGCAGCTGCGGCTGGCCGACCTCGACGGCGTCGCGGTCACGGCCGGGCCCGGGCTGCTGGGCGCCCTGCTCGTGGGCCTGTCCACGGCCAAGGCCATCTGCTTCGCGGCCGACCTGCCGCTGGTGGGCGTGCACCACCTCGAAGGTCACATCCTGGCCAACGCGCTGACGGCCGACCTGGTGCTGCCGGCGGCCGTGCTGATCGTCTCGGGCGGCCATTCGGAGGTCGTCTACATGCCCGAGGTGGGCGTGTATGAGCGCCTGGGCGGCACGCTCGACGACGCGGCGGGCGAGGCCTTCGACAAGACGGCCAAGCTGCTGGGGCTGCCCTATCCCGGGGGACCGCCGATCGACGCGGCGGCCCGGCGCGGCACGCCCGGGCGCTTCCGCTTCCCGCGGCCGCTGGTCAACGACCCGCGCACCGTGTTCAGCTTCAGCGGCCTGAAGACCGCCGTGCGCACGGCCATCGACGAACTGCCGCGGCCCCTGGACGACCAGACGGTCGCCGACGTCTGCCTCGAGGCCCAGGAAGCGATCGTCGACGTGCTGTGCCACCGCCTCTTCCAGGCGGCGCGGCGCAAGCACGTGCGCGCGGTGTACCTGGCCGGCGGCGTGGCGGCCAACGGACGGCTGCGCGAGCGCGTCGCCGACGAGGCGGCGAAGCGCGACCTCCACTTCATCGCGCCCGAGCGCGTCTACTGCACCGACAATGCCGCGATGATCGCCTACGCCGGGTACTGCCACCTGGCGGCAGGCCGCACCGACCCCCTCAGCCTCGACAGCTTCGCCCGGGCCCCCCTGGCGTCCTGGCGCGCCGCCCCGGGGTCCTGACCCCGGCCGGGACCCGCGCTGCCGGACCGCGCTGGTCCGGAATTGCCCCTCTGGCATGAGCTTTGCGATCCCGTCAGGCGAAAGGCGGTTCCCGGCCGGGATCCGCCCGCGCCATGCTTTCAAGTCGGGGGAGCGAGATGGTCGCCAAAGCCCGGATTCTGGTCGCGGACGACGAGCCGCACATCCGCCGAATCCTGCAATTCCTGCTCGAACAGGACGGTTACGAGGTGGGCCTGGCCGAGGACGGCGAGGCCGCGTGGCAGGCCGTGGCCAGCTTCCGGCCGGACCTGGTCCTGCTGGACGTGATGATGCCCCGCAGGGACGGGTTTTCCGTGCTGGAGATCATTCGTGCCGGGTTCGAGACCGCCCGCCTGCCGGTGATCATGCTGACGGCCAAGAGCGACGTCGTGGACAAGGTGACCGGACTCAAGGGCGGCGCCAACGACTACATCGTCAAGCCGTTCAACCACGAGGAGTTGCTGCTGCGGGTGACGAACCTGCTGGAAGCGACCCGTCGCGAGCGTGAGGCGAATCCCCTGACCGGCCTGCCGGGCAACCTGGCCATCGAGCGCGAGATCCAGTCGCGGCTGGCGACCGGCGCGGACTTCGCCCTCATGTACATCGACATCGACCGCTTCAAGAGCTTCAACGACCACTACGGCTACGCGAGGGGCGACCGGGCGATTTCGTTCCTGGCGGGGGTCCTGGTTTCCTGCGCGCACAAGCACGGCGCGGGCGGCGACTTCGTGGGGCATGTCGGCGGCGACGACTTCGTGCTCGCCACGGGCGTCGAGACCTGCGACGAGCTGGCCCGCCATGTCGTCGAGGACTTCGACGCGGGCGTGCCGGCGCTGCACGACGCCGAGGATGCCCAGCGGGGCTGGCTCGAGGTCGAGAACCGGGCCGGGGCCCGCGAGCGGTTCCCGCTGATCTCGCTGACCGTCGCCCTGATCCCGGGTGTGCACGGCCGGTTCACGCATCCCGCCGAGCTCAGCGACACGCTGGCCGAGTTGAAGAAGTACGGCAAGGCGACGCCGCGCAGCGTGGTCGTGCGCGAGCGGCGGCAGCGCGCCGGCGATCCCGAACTGATCCTGTCCGGCGGCGTCGCGGCCGACGCGGCGGCGCCGGCGGCCGCCGACGTCGTGGCCGACCCGCAGCCGCGCGGCTGAGGAAGGGCTGGGCATGCACACCGTCATCCATCGCCAGCCTTCGCGGACCCGCGCCACCGACCCGGTGGCGACGTTCTGGTCGTGCCTGTCGCTGGCGGGCGAGACCTCGCCGGTGCTCGGGACGATGGAGGCGGCGCTGGCCGCGTTGCGGCAGGCGCCGGGCGCCGGCGGCGTCGCCGTCGCGGTGGACGCCGAGCAGGCGGCCGCGCTGGACGCCGGCTGGGAGGCGGGGACGCCATGGTGCGTGGCGTCGGACGCGAGCGATGCCGACCCGCGCTGGTGCGCGCCCGCCGGAGGTTGGGCGCTGCTGCGGCCCGCGCTCGGCGGGGGCGGCGCGTGGCTGCAGGCGCCGGTCGACGGCGCGGTGACCGTCGTGCCGGCCGAGGGCCCGGGCGGGCAGGTCGTGCTGGCGCTCGTCATCGCCGGCGAGCCGGGGAGCGCGCACGACGCGGCGCGACGCGACGCCATGGTCCCGGTCGCGGCGTCGGTGACGGCGGCGCTCAGCGCCCTGGCGGCGCTGGCGACCCTGCAGTCCGAGGTGGTGCGACTGGCGGGCGAGAACCACGCGCTCGGACGGCTGAACCGCCTGCAGGGCCGGTTCGTCGGCATGGCCAGCCACGACTTCAAGGCCCCGCTGACGGCGATCACGGCGTACACCGAGGTGCTGCTCGGGCAGCCGGGCAACGAGGCCTTCCCGCAGTCCGTCGAGTTCCTCGGCGTCATCCGCTCGGAGGCCGCGCGCCTGCTGCGGATGGTCGACCGCATCCTGGACTTCACCCGGCTCGAGTTCGGCCCGCAGTTGATGACGCTGGCGCCGGTCGTCCTGACCGACCTGGTGCACGAGGCCGTGCGGGCGCTGGCGCCGGTGGCCGCATCGCGCCGCCTGCAGGTGGCGGTCGAGGCTCCCGAGCGGCTGCCGCGCGCCGAGGTCGACGCCGACCTCATCCGCCAGGTCATCGTCAACCTGCTCGGCAACGCGGTGAAGTACACGCCGCCGGGCGGGCACGTGCGCATCGTCCTGGCCGAGGAGGAGTCGTCGGTCGCCGTGAGCGTCCAGGACGACGGCCCCGGCATCCCCAGCGAGGACATCCGCCGCATCTTCCGCGAGTTCTACCGTGCCGAGGGCGCCGCGCAGCACGCCGAGGGCGCGGGACTGGGCCTGAGCATCGCGCGCCACATCGTGCAGCTGCACGGCGGGCACATCGAGGCGCGCCGCCTGCCCGAGGGCGGCAGCGAGTTCCGCTTCCTGGTCCCGAAGGAACTCGGCGAGACGGCCGGCCTGCCGGCCGTGACCGGGCTCGACGTGGCGCCTGAAAAGGCGTCGCAGGTCGTCTCGGTGGTGCTGCGGGCCATCGGCGAGCTGACCGGCTCGCCGTCGGTGCTGCTGATGCTGGCCGACGGGCACGGCGCCCTGGTGCCGGTCGGCTCGATGGGGCTGCCCGGCGGGGCGCGGCGTCCGCAGCCCGTGATCATGACCGGGGGCTGGCGCAGCTTCCTGCTGGACGGCCACGCCCAGCCGGACCTGCCGGCCTCCATCGGCGAATCGCAGGCCGGGCTGTTCGATGCCGACGGCAGCCGCCTGTACTGCCCGCTGCTCGACGGCGAGGAGCCCGTGGGCCTGGTCGTCGCCGGCCGTCGCGCCGGCGAGGCCGCGTTCGGCGAGCCCGAGCGCCAGCAGCTGGAGGTGCTCGCGCGCATCGTGGCAACCGCGCTGCATCGCCTCGAGGGCCAGGAGACCCGCGTGCTCGAGGCCCTGCAGGTGCTGCTGCAGGCGCGGCGCACCGGCATCCCGACGTCGACTCCCGAGGCCCTGCACCTGACGGCGCGGCTGGCCCGTGCGCTGGGCTTCGCCGCCGCGGACACGCGACGCCTGCTTTACGCCGCCACGCTGCACGACGCGGGCATGGCGCGCGTGGAGGACGAAATCGTGCTCGGCGCCGCCCCGCTGAGCTGGGACGAGCGCGACGAGGTGGACCGTCACGTCGAGCAGGGGTGCGAACTGGTTGCGCCGCTGGTCCACGACGCGACCGTTCGCGGCTTCATCCGTCACCACCACGAGCGCTACGACGGCACCGGCCACCCCGACGGCCTCGCGGGCGGGGACATTCCCCTGGGAGCTCGCGTCCTGGCGGTCATCGATGCCTGGTTCTCGCTGACGAAGGACCGCCCGTACCGGCGGGGACTGGACAAGGCGGCGGCGCTGGCGGAGATCCGGCGCAATGCCGGCACCCAATTCGATGCCGGCGTGGTGGAGACCTTCGCCGCCCTGGTCGAAACCGATGGCGCCGCGGCGCCGCGAACCTGAACCGAACACCGGAGGGAATCCATGCCCCCGCGCTCGCGCATCCTGATCGTCGACGACGAGAAGCCGATCGCCACGCTCCTGGCGCAGACCTTCGTGGCCGAAGGCTACGAGGTGGCCAACGCGCATGACGGCATCGACTGCATGAACAAGATGGCGTCGTTCCAGCCCGACGTGGTCATCATGGACATCATGATGCCGCGCCTCGACGGCGTGGACGCCACGCGCCTGATCCGGCGCAACCGCATGCAGGCCGGCACGCTCATCGTGGCCCTTTCGGCCCGCGCCGACGAGGAGACGCGCGGCCGCATGAAGGAGGCCGGCGCGGACCTGTTCATGCGCAAGCCCTTCGTCATCGCCAAGCTGGTCGACCGCGTGGGCCGGATGCTCGCCGCCCGTTCCGGACAGGTGCAGGAAGGTCGCTGATGAACCCGGTGCGCACCGTGTGGCGCCTTGTCGTCCCGCTGGCGATGCTGGCGGTGGCGGCGGTGCTGCTTGGTGTCGTCCTGCGGGCGGCGTGGCTGGGCTATGCGGGCGGGCTCGTGCTCCTGGCCACCGGCTGGGCGCATCGTCGGCTGCTGCGCGCCCTGGAGGCGGATCAGGCGGCCCGCGAGGTCGCCGAGGACGGGACTCCCGAGCCCGACCGGTCGGGGCCGGCAAACGCCATCGCACCCGACCCGCTGCGCGCCCGCGTGCGCACGCTCGAGCGCATGCTGGCGGTGGGCAACCGCCTGAGCGCCACGCGCGGACGCGGCGAACTGGCCGAGGAGGTCGTGGCCGCGGCCACGGACATCGGCGGCTTCCGGCGCGTGCGGCTCAGCCTGTGGGACGATGCCCTCGGTGCGTTCGTCCCGCGCGCGTTCGCCGGGCACGAGGCGCCCGAGGTGGCGCGCCTGACGGCGGTGCCGCTGTCGGCCGAGGCGTTCGCCGCGATGGCGTCGCCCGAATGCCGCTACTCGGACTGCTTCCTGGTCGGCGGCGAACCGGGCCGCGGCGACGGCGCGGCGGCAGGGCCCTGGCGCGACGGCCTGCGCCTGCTGGCCCCGCTGGTCGCCACCTCCGGCGAGCGGCTCGGGTTCCTGTGCCTGGAAGATCCGGTCGACGGGCGCGTGCCGACGCCGGAAGCGATCCGCCTGCTCGAGTTCCTGGTGCGCCAGGCGGCCACCGCGCTCGAGGCGGCGGGCGTCTACGAGCGCCTGGCCGAGCGCAACGCCGAGCTGTCGCTCGCCTCGCGCCGGCTCGACAGCCTGGCCAAGATGAAGCGCAACTTCGTGGCCAACGTGAGCCATGAGCTGCGGACGCCGCTGACATCCATCTCGGCCTACAGCGAGCTGCTGCAGGCCAACCTCGGCAACCTGTCGGGTGACGCGCTCACCGAGTTCCTGGGCGTCATCCACAGCGAGAGCCAGCGGCTCAGCGGCGTCATCAGCGACATCCTCGAGATCAACAGCATGGAGCAGGGGCGACCGGCGCTCAACACCGCCGAGCTGGACCTGTCGCAGCTGGTGCGGCGCCAGGCGGAGGGCTGGGCGGCCCGGGCCGAGGCGCAGGGCCTGCGCCTGTCGGTCGAGTGCGACGACGCGCCCCTGCTGCTTTCGGCCGACCACGTCCTGCTGCGCCAGCTGTTCGACCACCTGCTGGACAACGCCATCAAGTTCACGCCTGCCGGCGGCGCGGTGCGCGTGACCGTCGGCGAGTCGGGCACCGCGGCGCGCGTGACGGTCGAGGACACCGGCATCGGCGTGCCCGAGGACAAGCTGGGAGAGATCTTCCAGTCGTTCTTCCAGGTCGACGGCTCGGCCACGCGCCTGCACAGCGGGCAGGGCGTGGGTTTGACGATCTGCCACGACATCGTGCAGCACCACGACGGGCGCATCTGGGCCGAGAACGTCGAGCCGGCGGGCGCGCGATTCACGGTGTTGCTGCCCCGCCGGGCTCCCGTGGTGCTCAATCGCGAACTGGTGAACTCGGGCGCCGGCGGCCTGGAGCCCGGCGAGATCCTGCAGCGGCTGTTGCACTGGGTGGTAGAGAGCCTGGGTGTCCAGTCGGCGGCGCTCATGCTTCCCGACGAGGCGGACCAGGCGCTGGTGATTCGCGCCGCCGTGGGGCTGCCGGGGCCCGTCGTGCAGGGCGCTCGACTGCCGCGCGGCGCGGGGTTCGCGGGCCAGGTGTGGGCCAACGGGCGCACGCTGCTCGTCACGGACGTGACCGCCGCGGCCGGCGCGCTGCGCGAGGTCAACGAGCCGCGGTACACCACGCCGTCCCTGCTGTGCGTGCCCCTGCGTGAAGGCGAGCGCTGCATCGGCGTGGTGACGGTGAACAACAAGGTCGACGGGACGCCCCTGGACGACGACGACAGGCTGCTGCTGGAGGGGATGGCGCCGCGCCTGGCGGGCCTGCTCGCGCGGTACGAGGCCTGGCACGACGAGGGACTCGCGCTGCAGCAGGTGCGGCTCGCGCTGCGCGCGATGACGGCCGTCGGGCAACCCCGGCGCGAGAGCCTGCACGGACTGTGCCGCGAGATCTGCCTGGCGACAGCGCGCGCCTCGGGCTTCGATCGCCAGGAACTGGCGACCCTGGCCTTCGCGCTGGTGAACTACGACGTGGGCCTGAGCCGCGTGCCGCCGCAACTGCTGGCGCGCGCGGGGCGCCTGGAACCGGGCGAGGAGCGCCTGGTGCAGGCCCACGTGGCGGCGGGGCTCGAGATCCTGGCCCCGCTCGCGGTGGACCCCCAGGTGCGGCGCCTGGTTGGCCACCACCACGAGAACTTCGACGGCAGCGGCTATCCGGCCGGGCTGGCCGGCGAGGCGATTCCCGTCGGGGCGCGGCTGCTGCGGCTGACCGACACGCTCGCGGCGCTCCTGAGCCGCCGTCCGTGGCGCGGTGCGTGGACCCTGGACCAGGCCCTCGCCGAGCTGGCCGAACAGGCCGGCCGGTGCTACTGCCCGCGCCTGCTGCCGACGTTCCTGGCCGAGGTCGAGGCTCGCCGGGAGCGCATCCTGGCCCTGCAGAGCGGGGGCTGCGAGGGGTGGGACCTGCGCCGGCCGCTGCTGGACCGCGAGGGGATGATTTCGGTCAGGGATTGACCTCGGCAGGTCCTTCTGGGGACTCAACCGCCGGGCACCGCTGCCGATAACGAACCGAACCACCGAACGCTGGCGAGGAGGCCACCGACGTGCGCAGGATCCTGATTGCCGACGACGAGCACAACATCCGCCATATCCTCGACTTCAGCCTGCATGCCGAGGGCTTCGACGTCCTCGTGGCGCAGGACGGCGAGGAAGCGGTGCAGATGGCGGCGAGCGAGTCGCCAGACCTGGTCATCATGGACGTCATGATGCCCGGCTGCGGCGGCATCGAGGCCTGCCGTCAGCTCAAGCAGAACCCGCGCACGCGCAACATCCCGGTCATCCTGCTGACGGCGCGCTCGAGCCGCGAGGACCGCGAGGCGGGCGAGGCCGCCGGCGCCGCCGAGTACGTGACCAAGCCCTTCAGCCCGCAGAAGGTGATCGACCTGGTGCAGTCCATCCTGGGCGTCGCGCACGAGTAGCGCGCGGCGAACCGACCGACCCGAAGGCCCGGTGGCACGAGCGCCGGGCCTTCGCCTGTCCGGGCCGGCGTGGACGCCCGCGCGCGCGGGCGCTACCATGACGCCGCCCGTCGGCAGGACGGTTTCCCCGGGAGTGGCGTGATGGCGGCAGTCGAGCAAGACGGCAGGATGTCCGGCCCCCGGCCGGTGCAGCGCCTCGAGGTGGCGCTGCCGGTGCCGTTGCCGCAGACGTTCACCTACCTGCACGTGCCGGGCGCCGCGGACGAGGCGCGCACCGTGACGGCCGGCGACCTGGTCGAGGTGGTCTTCGGCCGCCGACGCAGCGTGACCGGCCTGGTCGTTGCGGCCTCGGCGCCGGCGCCCCCCGCGGGCGAGGAGGTCGCCGGGGACGGTGCCGGCCCCGCGCGGCGCCTGCGCGACATCACGCGCGTCCTGCCGGCCGCCTACCGCCTCGAAGGCGAGCGCCGGCGCCTGGCCGACTGGATGGCGTCGTACTACGCGCTGCCCCTCGGCGAGGTGGTGCCCCTGTTCCACCCGCCGGCCCCCGGCACGACGCTGCGGGCCGGCGGCCGCGCCGCACCGGAGCGCTATCCCGCCGTCGACGGGACGGTCACGGCGTTGACGCCGGCGCAGGCCGAGGCCGTCGCAGACGGGAGCCGCCGCCTGGCGGAGCGCGCGTACTCGGCCGTGCTGCTGCACGGCGTGACCGGCAGCGGCAAGACCGAGGTCTACCTGACGCTCATCGCCGAGGCGCTGGCGGCGGGACGCGGCGCGCTGTTCCTGTTGCCCGAGATCGCGCTGACGCCGCAGACGCTGTCGCGCATCGCCGCGCGATTCGGCGACCGGGTCGCCGCGATCCACAGCGGGCTGTCCGCGGGCCAGCGCTGCCGCGTGCACGAACTGGCGGCGCGGGGCGAGGTCCGCGTCGTCGTCGGCCCGCGCTCGGCGCTGTTCGCGCCGGTGGGCGACCTGGGCCTGATCGTGATCGACGAGGAGCACGAGTCCTCGTACAAGCAGGACGAGAAGCCGAGGTACCACGCGCGGCACGCCGCGCTGGTGCGGGGGCGCGAATGCGGCGCCCTCGTCGTGCTGGGCTCGGCCACGCCCGACCTCGAGTCGCTGGCCAACGCGCGCGCGGGTCGCTACGGGCTGTGGGAGCTGCCCGAGCGCCTGGGCGCGCCCATGCCTGCCGTGGAGATCGTGGACGTGCGCGGGGGCGCCGCGCCGGACGGTCTTTCGCCCGCCCTCGACACGGCGCTCGAGGAGACGCTCGGTCGCGGCGAGCAGGCCATCATCTTCTACAACCGGCGCGGTTTTGCCCGTGCCCTGCAGTGCGCAGGGTGCGGCGCCTCGGCGGCGTGCCCCGACTGTGACATCGCGGTCACCTACCACCTGCGCCCGCGCCGGTTGCTGTGCCACTACTGCGGCCACACGCGGCCCGTCCCCGCCGCATGCGAGGCGTGCGGGCAGGCGGCGTTCCTGCCCTCGGGCGCCGGCACCGAGCGCATCGAGATCCACCTGCAGGGGCGCTTCCCGCAGGCGCGGCTGCTGCGCCTGGATCGCGACACCACCAGCGGCCGCGACAGCCACCACCGCATCCTGGCGGCCTTCGCGCGCGGCGAGGCCGATATCCTTCTCGGCACGCAGATGGTGGCCAAGGGACACCACTTCCCGGGCGTGTCGCTCGTGGGGGTGCTGGCTGCGGACGACGGGCTCGGCCTGCCCGACTTTCGCGCCGCCGAGCGCTCGTTCCAGCTGTTGTCCCAGGTGGCCGGCCGCGCCGGCCGCGTCGGCGCCGGGCGCGTGCTGCTGCAGGCGTGGCAACCGGAGCACCCGGTGATCACCGCGGCCGCGACGCACGACTTCGCCGCCTTTGCCGCGGCCGAGCTGGAGCTGAGGCGGCAGCTGGGCTACCCGCCGTCCCGGCGGCTGGCGCGCATCGGCATCGCGTCGCGTCGGCAGGCCGACGCCGCCGCCGCCGCGGACGCGCTGGCCGGGGCGCTGCGCGAGGGCCTCGCGGACGCGTCGCTGACGCTGCTCGGGCCCGCCCCGGCGGTGTTCGAGCGGCTGATGGACCGCTACCGCTTCCAGGTCCTCATCAAGGGCGACCTCTCGGCGCGCCGCAAGGAGTGGGTCGCCGGCTGCCTCCGGTCGCTGGCCGAGTCCTATCCCGGCGTGGATGCGATCTTCGACATCGACCCGGTATCGTCGTATTGACAACGGGTTGCGGCGGTGTCTGGATTGCGGATGACGCCCCCGGGACCGGCATGGTATGATCAAACGTCAACCTGCGTGATCTTGCGGCGGGACGGCGACTCACCGTGCCGGACCGCTGTGCCTGCGCGCGCCGCCGAGCGGCGCCGGAAGGAATGACGACCCGATGCTGCACGCCCCTCGCCCGCTGATCCTCACGGCCGCCGTCGTGCTGATCGCCCTGGCCGCCTGCCTGCCCGCGCCCGTCCTGGCCGCCGGACCGGTCGACATCGACGCGCTGCGCGACCAGATCCGCGACAACGGGTGGTCCTTCACCGTCGACGACCACTTCACGTCGACGCTGACTGAGACGCAGCGGCGCGCGCTGACCGGCTTCGTGCCGCCGCCGGGCTACCAGCAGGAGCTGGAGAAGCACCTGGTCATCCTGCCGGTCGACAAGGCGCTGCCGGTCAACTTCAGCTGGGTGCAGCAGGGCGGCGTCACGCCGGTCCAGAACCAGGGTTCGTGCGGCAGTTGCTGGGCATTCGCCGCGACGGCCGAGCTCGAGGCGCACATGCTCATCAAGTACGGCGTCTCGCTGAACCTGTCCGAGCAGCAGGTGGTGTCCTGCAATTCGTACGGCGCCGGCTGCGACGGCGGCTGGGCGTCCGCGGCGTACAACGTGTTCCAGACCACGGGCGCCGTGCTCGAGGACTGCCATCCGTACCTCAGCGCCGACCCTCCGGCGGCGCCTTGCCTGCAGAACCAGTTCCTGAAGTTCGGCTGGATCTCGGGCTGGCGCTACATCGCCAACGACGTCACGCAGATCAAGACCGCCCTGATGGACGGCCCGGTGTGCACGGGCATCGACGGCAGCGACGCGCTGCAGGCCTACGCCGGCGGCTGCTTCGACGCGCCGGGCTACACGATCAACCACCTGGTCCTCATCGTCGGCTACGACGACCGCGCGTGCGGCGGCGCCGGCGCCTGGCTGATCAAGAACAGCTGGGGCCCCGGCTTCGGCGAGTCGGGCTATGCCTGGGTGCAGTACGGCGCCGCGCTGACCGGCAACAGCGTCACGCAGTTGACCTGCGCGTCGCCGACGACGGCCTACAGCTTCGCGCCGCAGTTCGGGACCTCGCCGCTGATGGCGGGGACCGTGGTGCCGGTGACCTGGTCCACCACGGGCCTCGGCACGTCGACGGTCGACCTGCGGCTGGGATGGGACGGCGAGTGCAGCGACACGGTGATCGCGGCCGGCATCCCGAACACCGGCACCTACAACTGGCTGGTGCCGAACCACTCGGCGGCGGGCGCGCGCATGCTGATCAGCGCAGCCGCCGGCACGCGTTACGGCTTCGCCTTCGCGCCGCACCCGCTCGAGATCGTCGGGCACGCGACGCGGTACGTCAGCGCGGCCGGGAGCAACACGGCCCCCTACACGACGCCGGCGACCGCGGCGCATTCGATCGCCGACGCGGCGGCGGCCTGCACGGGCCAGGACACCATCCTGGTCGCGGGCGGCGACTACAACACGCGGATCAGCGTCAATGGCACCGTTCGCCTGCGCGGCAGCTGGAATCCGTCGTTCACCGTCCAGGATCGTGCCTTGTATCCCACGCGCGTCCAGTGCGGCAACACCGCGCTACGGTTCAACGCCGACGCCGGCAGCTTCTCGTCCGTCGAGAACTTCGTCTTCGAGAGCTGCTACGGCGGCAACGGCTCGGCGCCGGTGCCCGGCCAGCACGGCGGCGCCGTGTTCATCCAGGATTGCTCGCCGACCATCCGCGACTGTGAGTTCCGCAACAACCGTGCGGGGCTCGGGGCG
>CAINDZ010000681.1 GCA_903847545.1 uncultured bacterium
GACCCCGTGTAAAGGACCGGAAAGGACGGGTTTCGGCCGAGCCGGGCGTTGGAAAATCCGTGGCGCGGTCCTATCATTGAAGCGGCGCGCCGCGTCCCCGCGCGGCCATGCGCATCGGTCCATCCGTGCAGGAGGCGATACCGTGGGCGGTCTGCTGCTGAAGAACGGCAACGTGCTGGACTACTTCCCGTCCGACCTGGCCGGGGCGCCCCGCCCCCTCGTCGAGCGGGTCGACCTGCGCATCGACGGCGAACGCGTCGTCGAGCGCGGCCCCGGCCTCGAGGCGCGTCCGGGCGACGAGGTCATCGACCTCGGCGGCCGCACCGTGATGCCCGGCAACGTCAACGCGCACGGCCACCTCTACGCCTCGCTGGCGGCGGGCATGCCCGCGCCGAAGGCGCCGCTGTCGACGTTCACCGACATCCTCACCGAGATCTGGTGGCCGCTCGACCGCGCGCTCGACGCCGAGGCGGTCTACCTGAGCGCGCTGGCCGGCGCCTGGGGCGCCGTGCGCTGCGGCACGACGCTCATCTTCGACCACCACGCCAGCCTGTCCAGCGTGGGCGGCTCGCTCGACCGCATCGAGCAGGGCCTGACCGAGGTGGGCCTGCGCGGCTGCCTGTGCTACGAGGTCACCGACCGCGGCGGCAAGGGCCAGCGCGACATCACGCTCGAGGAGAACGAGCGCTACCTGCAGAAGCTGCGCGACAAGCCCGTGGGCGCCGACGTGCCCCGCTTCCGCGGCCTGGTCGGCGCGCACGCGTCGTTCACGCTGGAAGACCGCACGCTGCAGCTGCTCGAGGGCATCTGCAGCCGGCAGGGCGCCGGGCTGCACATCCACCTGGCCGAGGGCACGACCGACCGCGAGGTCAGCCGCGACCGCGGCTGGCGCGACCCGCTGCAGCGCCTGGTCGACAACGGCCTCGTGCGCCCGGGCAGCATCTTCGCGCACGGCGTCGACCTGTCGCCGCTGGACATGCAGGTGATCGAGGAGGCCGGGGCCTGGCTGGTGCACTGCGGCCGCTCGCACATGAACAACGGCGTCGGCCGCGCGCCGGTCGACCGCTTCCCCGCCCGCAGCGGCGTGGGCACCGACGGCCTGGACGACAACATGTGGGGCGAGCTGCGCACCACCTTCTTCCGCGGCAACGAGGGCGGCCGCGGCCCCCTGGGCCACGCCGGCGCGGCGCGCCTGTGGCTGGGCAACTACCGTCTGGCGCGCGACATCTTCGGCGAACCGTTCGGCTCGCTCGAGACCGGCGCCCCGGCCGACTTCATCATCCTCAACAATTTCCAGAAGACGCCGCTGACCACCGACACCTGGCTCAGCCACCTGCTGTTCGACTTCCACCCGTGGGACATCGACGCCGTCTACGTCGGCGGCGCGCGGGTCTACGCGGCGGGCATGAAGCCGCCGGTGGAATCGTCGCGTCTTCAGGCCGCCGCCGCGAAGCTGTGGCGGGCCATGGGCTGGCAGTCGTAGCTTGTCGGGTCAACGGCAAACCACACGAACGGGAAACGGGAAGGACGAAGGACCCCAGATGAGCGACAACATCGGCAACCGCATCGCCGCGCGGGCCAAGGAACTCCAGGAACCGATGATCGCGTTCCTGCGCGACATCGTGGCCGCGCGCGGCCTGTCCGGCCAGGAAGAGGAGTGCGTGCGCCGCGTGGCGCGCGAGATGGAGGCCGTCGGCTTCGACGAGGTGCAGATCGACCCGCTGGGCAACGTGCTCGGCCGGATCGGCAACGGTCCCCGCGTCTTCGCCTTCGACGCGCACATGGACACCGTCGACGTGGGCGACCTCACGCAGTGGCACTGCGACCCCTTCCAGGGCAAGGTCGAGGACGGCAAGGTCTACGGCCGCGGCGCGGTCGACCAGAAGGCCGGCATGGCCGGCATGGTCTACGCCGGCAAGATCATGAAGGAGATGGGCCTGCTCGACGGCTGCCAGGTGTGGATGACCGGCACCGTGATGGAAGAGGATTGCGACGGCCTGTGCTGGCACTACATCCTGAACGAGAAGCGCCTGGCCCCCGAGCTGGTCGTCTCGACCGAGCCGACCAACCTGCGCATCAACCGCGGCCAGCGCGGGCGCATGGAGATCCGCGTCAGGGTCAAGGGTCGCTCGTGCCACGGCAGCATGCCGCACCTGGGCGACAACGCCATCTACAAGATCGCGCCCGCGATCAGCGCCATCGAGAAGCTGAACGAGCGCCTGAGGGACGACGCCTTCCTGGGCAAGGGCACCTGCACCATCAGCTGGATCGGCTGCAAGACCCCCAGCCTGTGCGCGGTGCCGGCCGAGGCCGAGTTCCACATCGACCGGCGCCTGACCGTCGGCGAGACGCGCGAGTCGGCGCTGGCCGAGGTCGAGGCCGCGATGAAGGACGCCGGCGTCGAGGCCGAGGTCTTCACGCTGACCTACCGCGAGAAGGCGTGGACCGGGCTCGAGTACCCGATGGACAAGTACTACCCGACCTGGGTCCTGGACGAGAAGCACCCGGCGCTCGAGGCGGCCAAGCGGGCCTTCACCGGCACCGCGGGCCGGCCGGCCGAGATCGCGCGCTGGAACTTCAGCACCAACGGCGTGGCCATCATGGGCCTGCACGGGGTGTCGTGCCTGGGATTCGGGCCGGGGCGCGAGGAAATCGCGCACATGGCCGACGAATACGTGCCCATCGACGACGTGGTGGCCGCCTGCGCCTTCTACGCCGCCCTGCCGCACGAATTGATGCACGGCTGAGGAGCCCCCGCCAGCCCGCAAGGGCCTGCCCCGGAAGGGGTTGGCGGGGTCACTCCCGGTTTGACAACTGCACCGGTCATTTGATATAATCTCAGGGTTGCGCTCCCCCGCCCGCCGGGGGTGCGCGGCCCTGACATCGCCCAACCGCCCGTCCCCGAGGAGTGCCATGAGCACCAGGATCATGCTGCGCTGGCTGGCTGCGTTCACGCTGGTCGTGCTGTCGGCTGCCGGAGCCTCGGCCCAGACCACGAACCTGATCATCAGCGAGTACGTCGAGGGTTCGGCGAACAACAAGGCGA
>CAINDZ010000682.1 GCA_903847545.1 uncultured bacterium
ATACCGAGACCAGACCGCCACCCAGCGAGGACCAGCCCATGGCATCGAGCCCGTCGAGGAAGCTGAAGACCTTCCCCAACCCGTTCCCCGAGCGGGAATACACCATCGATTTCGACTGCCCGGAGTTCACGTGCCTGTGCCCGTTGACGGGACAGCCCGACTTCGCGCGCTTCGTCATCACGTACGTGCCGGGGAAGAAGTGCGTCGAGCTGAAGTCGCTGAAGCTGTACCTGTGGTCGTACCGCAACGAGGGCGCGTTCCACGAGAAGGTCACCAACCAGATCCTGGACGACCTGGTGGCGGCGACCAGGCCGCGCCGCATGGTGGTGCGCGGCGACTGGTTCGTGCGCGGCGGCATCGGCACCGTGGTGACGGTGACGCACGAGGCCGCGAAGGGCTGACGCGGACTACACGACGAACGGCTGTACGACGCCGCAGGCGGGACAGGCCCCCTGCGGCGTCAGCCTTGAGGCGCCGCGGTAGCCGCTGCGGTCGACCAGCAGCGCCGCGCAGTGCGGACACCGCGAGTCGCGTCCCTCGGCGCCGCCCACGTTCCCCAGGTACACCCAGTCGAGCCGCCGGCGCGCCCGTTCCAGGGCGCGCTCCAGCGTCGCGCGGGGCGTCGGCGGGGCCTGCAGCCGCCATGCGGGCCGGTAGGCGGAGAAGTGCAGCGGCACCGGGCGGCCGAGGCCCGCGACGAAGTCGACCAACCGGTCCAGCGCCGCGTCGTCGTCGTTGTGGCCGGGGATGACGAGGTTCGTCAGCTCGACGTGCACGCCGGCCTCGACGAAGGCGGCGACGGCGTCCAGCACGGGCTGCAGGCGCGCCTTGCACACGCGGCGGTAGAAGCGGTCGTCCATGGCCTTCACGTCGATGTTCGCGGCGTCCACCAGAGGCAGCAGCTCGGCCAGCGGCCCGGGGTTCAGGTAGCCGTTGGTGACCAGCACCACCTTCAGGCCCGCGGCACGCGCCGCCTGCGCCGCATCGCGCACGAACTCGTACCAGACCAGCGGCTCACTGTAGGTGAAGGCCAGGCCCACCGAGCCGTGGTCGCGCGCGGCGGCGGCCAGTCCTTCCGCAGTGGCCGGGCGCGTGGGGACGTCGGCGGCCTGGCTCAGGTGCCAGTTCTGGCAGAACGCGCAGTGCAGGTTGCAGCCGGGCGCCGCCACCGACAGGATGTCGCGCCCGGGATGGAAGTGGTGGAGCGGCTTCTTCTCGACGGGATCGAGCGCCATGGCGGCCACGCGCCCGTAGTGCAGCGGCGCCATCACGCCGCCGCGATTGGCGCGCGTGCCGCAGGGCCCGGCCTGGCCCTCGCGCAGGCGGCAGCCGACCGGGCAGAGGTCGCACGCAGCCTGGCCGTTCGGCAAGGGGCGCCACCACGCGGCGGCGGGCGGCGCGGCGGCGGTCACGGCGTCCCGGCGACGTCGTCGTCCGCGGTCGGCGCCGGCGTGGCCCGCTCGAGGTTGGCCAGCACGCGCCGCGCATTGCGGCGCATGCCGTCCGGGTGGCAGCGCCACAGGGGCGTGCGGCGAAAGCGGGCCGCGAAGTCCTCGTCGCTGATCGACGCCAGGTCGTGCAGCGACAGCCCGGCATGCGACGGCAGCGTCGCGTAGCCCGTGCGCAACGGCGGCAGGCCCGCGGGAGGCGCCGCCGCGGCGTGCGCATTCCACGGGCACACGGCCTGGCAGATGTCGCAGCCGAAGAGCAGGCCGCCCTGCTCGGCGTCGCGGCCGGCGGGAACCTCGCCCCTCAGTTCGATGGTCCACATGCTCAGGCAACGGCCCGCGTCCAGGCCGCCGCCCGGCAGGATGGCCTGCGTGGGACACGCCTCGACGCAGCTGGTGCAACTGCCGCAGCGCGAGGCCGGGGCCACGGGCGCTGCCCGGCGGCGGCGCGCGGCGACGGCGTACAGGGGCTCGGTCGCGGGCACGCCGGGCGCGGGAAGGCCCTCGACGCGCAGGTTCACCAGCGCCACGCCGAGGAACATCCCCGACCCCAGCTTCTCGTGGATCAGGCAGGTGTTGCGGCCCTGGAAGCCCAGCCCCGCCAGCCAGGCGTACTCGCGCTCGAGGTACGGTCCGGTGTCGACGGCGATGCGGCTGTGCAGTCCCGGCAGCGCGCGCGCCAGCGCGGCGACGGCGCCCTGGATGTCGCCCTTGAGCAGGTCGTGGTAGTCGCGGCCGCGCGCATACCGCGACACGCGCGCCGTCCAGGGCGGGTCGTCCGCGGCGCCGGCGGGGCCACCGGCCGCGGGGTCGGCGTCGCCCTGCGGCCAGCCGTCGGTGTAGCGCTGCGCGAAGACGAGCAGCGCGCCGGCCCAGGCGTCGCGGCGCGTCGGGTCGAGGCGCCCCTCGGGGTCGCGCGCCAGGTACTCGAGGCCGCCGTGGCGCCCCTCCCCCACGAACGCGCGCCAGGCGTCGGCGTGGGGCAACGGGCACGGCAGCGCGACGGCGCCGGCCAGGTCCAGATGGTGGTCGGGGCAGGCGCGCGCCAGCAGCGCCGCCAGCGCGGCGGCGGTGATCCCGATGGCGGGCGCGGGCCCGGGTGTGCAGGGCGCGGTCATCGCACCTCGGCGCGGTCGGCGGCGCCACCGGCGGCGTCGCCCCGGCAGTCTAGCACGCCGGGCCGTCCGGCGTCCCGCCCGCGCGGCGGGGCAGGCGGGCCAGCGCCAAGTCGGCGTCGTCGAGCAGGCGGCGCATGACCTCGGCGGCGGTCGGGATGTCGTCGATCAGGCCGGCCACCTGCCCGATCTCGAGCTCGCCTTCGGCCAGGTCGCCCTCGTGCATCCCCTGCCGCGCGCGGCCGTGGCCCAGCTCGGCGGCCAGCTCGTCGCGTCCGGCGCCGCGCGCCTCCATCTGCGTGATGCGGTCGCGGAAGGCGTTGCGCAGCAGGCGCACCGGCACCTGCGCCTTGAGCACCAGGTGCGTGTCGCCCGCCCCCGCCTCGACCACCGCCTGCTTGAAGGCAGGGTGCCCGCTCGACTCCTGCGTGATCGCGAAGCGCGAGCCCACCTGCACGCCGGCCGCGCCCAGCGCCAGGGCCGCCGCCAGCTGGGCGCCGGTGGCGATGCCGCCGGCGGCGATCACCGGGATGGACACCGCACGCACGCACTCGGGCACCAGGACCAGCGTCGTGATCTCCTCGCGTCCGTTGTGGCCGCCCGCCTCGAAGCCCTCGCAGACGACGGCGTCGCAGCCCGCCTGCTCGCACTTGACCGCCAGCTCGGGCGAGGCCACGACGTGCACGACGACGGCGCCGGCGTCCTTCAGGCGGCCGGCCACCTTCCTGGGCGAGCCGGCGCTGGTGAAGAAGATGCGGACACCCTCTTCGAGGGCGATGTCCAGGCACTCGGCCGTGTGCGGATAGAGCAGCGGCAGGTTGACGCCGAACGGCCGCGCGGTCAGCGCGCGGGCCTTGCGCACGTGCTCGCGGAACGTGTCCGGCCGCATGCTGCCGGCGCCGACCAGGCCCAGGCCGCCGGCGTTGCTGACGGCGGCCGCCAGCTTCGCGCCCGAGTTCCAGATCATCCCGCCCTGCACGACCGGGTGCTCGATCCCGAACAGGTCCTGCAGGCGGGTGTCGACCCAGCGCGGCATCGTCACGCCCCCGCCAGGCCGAGCTCGCCGGCGACGCCGGACAGCGCGCCCAGCACGTGCGCGATCAGCTCGTCCTGCGGCAGCCCCAGGTCATGGGCGCCCTCGGCGATCTCCTCGCGGTTCACCTTTGCCGCGAAGTCCTTCTTCTTCAGCTTCTTGACCACCGAGCGCACCTCGACCGCGGCGATGCGCCGGTCGGGCTGCACCATGGCGCAGGCCATGCAGAAGCCGCACAGCTCGTCGACGGCGAAGAGCCAGCGCGCGCAGTCGTTCTCGCGCGGCACCTCCGTGTACGAGGCGTGCGAGAGGATCGTGCGCACGAACTCCTCGGGATAGCCCTTCGCGCGCAGGATTTCGGCGCCCTTGAGCGGGTGGTCGGGCGGCTCGGGATAATTCTCGTAGTCGAAGTCGTGCAGCAGGCCGACCGCGGCCCAATAGACGGGATCGTTGCCGGTCCGCTCCGCGGCGGCGCGCATCGCGGCCTCCACCGCGTAGCCGTGGCGGCGCAGGCTCTCGCCCAGGGTGTGCTCGTGCAGCAGGGCCAGGGTGGTCTCGCGCGCGTAAAGGTCGCTCATGGCAGGCTCCCGGTTCAGGCCGACGGGCAAGGCGCCGTCCAGCCTAGACGATCAGCTCGTCCTCGTGCTTGTTCAGCCAGTCGCGCCACCGCCGGTGCGGCGGGTAGACCTCGTCCAGCAGCTTCCAGAAGCGGTGGCTGTGGTCGAAGTGGCGCAGGTGGCACAGCTCGTGCGTGATGATGCTGTCGATGGCCTCGGGCGGGGCCATGATGAGGCGGTAGCAGTACGATATGGTGCTGCTGGGCGAGCAGCTGCCCCAGCGCGTGGTGCGCTCGCCGATGATGATGCGCTTCGGAGCCTTGCCCACGCGCTCGGCCCAGTACTCCGTGCGCGTCACCAGGTGGTCGCGGGCCAGGTCGCGCAGGTACTTCTCGACGACGGGCGCCGGGTCCAGGATGCGCTCGGGCGCCATGTGGAACGTGATGTGGTCGCGGTCCAGGTCGGCGCGGTAGCCGCGGGCGCCGGCTGCCAGGGCCTTGAACCGCAGGAGGCGCGGGCGGCCCAGGACCAGCAGTTCGGTGCCGGTGGCGTACTCGCGCACCCAGGGGCCGTCCCAGCAGTCGTACTCGTCCAGCTTCTTCACCAGCCAGTCGGCGTACATGTGGATCAGCGCGGGCACGACGTCCTCGCCCGCGCGCCACGGCACCGAGACGACCAGGCCGTCGCGCTTGCAGACCTCGAGCCCCGGGCGACGCGTGCGCTTGTTGCGGCGCAGGGTGTAGCGCAGCGTGCGGCCGCGCAGCAGGGTGCGCTTGAGCGGGGAAGCCGTCATGCCTTCGCCTGCCTCCGCGCGTCGAGCTGCCGGGTGACGCCGATGAAGACCAGCATCGCGACCAGCGACGTCAGGCCCACCAGCGCATAGGCGTACCACAGGTAGTGCGCGTGGGCGTATTCGGCGGGCATCGGGCCCTGCCCCGCCAGCGCGGCTGCGTGCTGCTGCCGCACGGCCTCGGGCAGCGAGCCCGGCTCGGGGCAGTAGCGCGTCAGCAGCTCGCCCGAGAACCAGCCGCCCATCACCGACGCGAAGAACGAGTTCAGGTGCGCGAAGCCGAGGAACGTGCCCTCCTTGCCCTTGGGCGCCTGCAGCGAGGCGAACTCGAGCCACTTGGGGCTCAGGAAGCACTCGGCGACGCCTTGGATGGCGATGCCGATGATCATCATCAACGTGATCGGGTGCAGGACCACCCCCAGCAGCGTCACGTTGCCGTGGAAGAACGACGACATGGCCATCGCCAGCGCCGAGAACGGGATCAGCATCATCGCCACCAGGATGGCGTTCTGCGGCTTCCAGGGCCGCACGAACTGCGTGACGGCCACCACCAGCAGCACGACGACCAGCGGGTTGATGTTCGCGTACCACTCGGGCTTGTAGGCCTCGCCGGCCATGCGCAGCACGAAGTCCGGCATCGACAGGTACAGCTGCTGCTGGATGGCCCAGAAGCCGGCCGTGATCAGGATGAGAGCCAGGAAGCGCAGGTTGCTGACCGCCAGCCACATGCCCCGCAGCGCCTCGCCCATCGAGCGCGTCTGCGCGGCCGCCGAGCCGGTGGGCCGGTACGTGAGCGCCACCAGGATCAGGGCGATGAACGACGCCCCGGCCGAGAACCAGGGCACGGTCTCGACGCCCATCTGGATGCGCATCGGCGCCACGATGGTCTTGCCGGTGAACGAGCCGATGTTCACGACCATGTAGAAGATGCTGAAGGCGCGCGCGCGGTTCGTCTCGTCCGACGACTTGCTGACGGTGCCCGTGATGACGGGCTTGACGAAGGCGCCGCCCAGCACGATGAGCACGAGCCCGGCGATGACCGGCGCCAGCGTGTGGAACGCCCCGAGCACGGAGTAGCCGGCCGTCAGCAGGCCGAACGCCAGCATCAGCGCGCCGCGGAAGCCCATGCGGTCGGCGACGGCGCCCGTCAGGAACGGCATCAGGTAGATCCAGCCGCCGAACATGCCGGCGATGACGCCGGCCTGCACGTCGCCCAGCCCCACGGCGCGGATCAGGTAGGTGCGCAGGGCGATGAAGGTGCCGTAGTAGGCGGCCCGCTCGCAGAGTTCGGCGGCGTTGCCGGTCCAGAACATGCGGGGAAAGCGCCAGGACAGCGCGCCTGTGGACATGGAAGTCTCCCGGGTGGGGGTTGCAGCCTCAGGATGCGATCGGCAGGCATTCTAGCGGGCGCCGGGGCGGGTGTCAGCGGCCACTTTCGCCGGTGCCTCCGCGTAATGATCCAACGTATCCAGGAGCGTTGTAACCGCCTTTTCCTGTTGAGATTACGATTCCGCGCCCCTAGAATGGCCCCCCGGACACCCTGAAAGACCGCCGCTGCGGGAGACACCCGTTCAAGGGGGAGAGCGTCATGCTGAAGGAATTCCGCGATTTCGCGATGAAGGGCAATGTCGTCGACATGGCCGTCGGTATCATCATCGGCGCCGCGTTCGGGACGATCGTCGCCTCGCTCGTGGCCGACATCATCATGCCCCCGATCGGCATGCTGCTGGGCGGCGTCGACTTCACGAACATCTTCGTGGCCCTGAAGGACGGCGCCACCGCCGGCCCGTACAAGACGCTGGCCGAGGCCCAGGCCGCCGGCGCGGTGACGATGAACGTCGGCGTCTTCCTGAACAAGGTGTTCAGCTTCATCATCGTCGCGTTCTCGGTGTTCATGCTGGTCAAGGCGATGAACAAGGCCAAGCGCGCCGAGCCCGCCCCCGCCCCCGCGGCGCCGACGACCAAGGAGTGCCCGCTGTGCCTGTCGACGATCCCGCTGAAGGCCCGTCGCTGCGCCCACTGCGCCAGCGACCAGCCGCAGTGACGCGGGTCCGGGGACGTCGCTGAGATGTTCGGCCTCGGTCGCGGCAGGCGCCGTCGCGCGCTGCTCGAGACACCGCTGCCGGAAGCGCAGCGGTCGGCCATGCGCCGCATGGCCCCGCTGGTGACGCGGCTGCCGGCGGAACTGGCCGCGCGCCACGAAGGCGTCGTGCAGGTTCTGCTGGCCGAGAAACGCTTCGAGGGCGCCGGCGGCTTTGCCGTGACCGAGGACATGCGCCTGGCCATCGCCGGCCAGGCCGCGCTGCTGCAGTTGCGGGCCGGGGCGGACTACTACCCCGGCCTGCACTCCATCGTGGTCTATCCCGAGGCGTTCGTGGTCGCCCACGAAACCCCCGACGACGACGGCCTGGTGCATCTGGACGAGGGCGAGCTGTCGGGCGAGAGCTGGCAGCACGGCACGGTGGTCCTGGCCTGGGACGACGTCCGCCGCGAGTCGAAGAAACGCGACGGCTACAACGTGGTCCTGCACGAGTTCGCCCACCAACTGGACGACCAGAACGGCGAGGCCGACGGCACGCCCGTGCTGCGCGACCGCGCCCTGGCCGCCCGCTGGCAGCCCGCCTTCCAGGGCGCCTTCGAGGAACACCAACGCCGCCTGAAGCGGCGGCGCGAGGTGCTGTTCGACGAGGATGCGGCCGAAAATCCGGCCGAGTTCTTCGCGACGGCGGTGGAACTGTTCTTCGAGTACCCCGCCGACCTGCGGCGCGAGTTCGGCGCCGTCTACGAGGCGCTCGCGGCCTGGCTCGAGCTGGACCCGGCGGCGGGGCTGGGCTGAGCGGGCCGTGGTTCAGAATCCTGCCGGCCGCAGGGAGCGCGACACCCTGACGAACACCACCCAGGACGCCAGCCCCACCACCAGGCTCAATGCCGCCAGCCCTGTATGCGCAGGCAACAGGAGGAAGCGAACCCCCTCGTTGTCCCCGACGAACGACATGGGCAGTCCCGTGAAAAAGAACCCGAGGGCCATGCTCCACGAGCGCACCGCTAGCAAGCGCTTGGCCCGTCGCAGCGCGCGCAGCTCCCCTTCAGGCACGCCGGGAAAGGCGGCGGGCAGCGAGGACAGTCCATCTGCCGCCGAAAGCTCGGCCGCCAGATCCGGATGGTCGGCCAGCCACGCGCGCACCAGGGCTTGCGATTCCTCGCTGGCCTCTCCAGCCTGGACCAGGACGTTGAGGTCGCGGATGACGTTCTCGGGGACGTTCATGGGCGGGATTCCCTCCTGATGGCGGCCAGCCTGGCTCGCGCGCGATGTACCTTCACCCTGGCGGCGACAGGCGTGATTCCAAGGATGGCGGCGATCTCGTCGTAGCCCAGTTCCTCGTCGGCGCGCAGCAGCAGCGCCGTGCGATCGACCTCCGGCAGCATGGCCAGAAGCGACATGGTGCGCTCAAGTTCCGACGCGACCTCGTGGGATGCATCAGGACGCGGCGCTGGATCGGAAATGGCGTCGTCGAGCTCGACCGACCGACGTCGGTGGCGAAGACCCTGCAGGAACACGTTCCGCGCGATCGCCAGCAGATACGTCCGCACGGTGGGCAGCTCGACCCGGTCCCGCGCCCCCCACACGCGCACGAAGGTCTCGGATGTGATGTCCTCGGCCTGCGTACGATCTCCGCAAAGGAACAGCGCATACCGGTACACACCCGGCGCGTAGCGGCCGTACAACCCGGAGAAGTCGAACGCCTGGTCGACGGTCACGTCGTCACACGAACCTTTGTTTGCGGTTCATCAGGGCCAGGATCAGTGCGACGCTGCCCACGATCTCGAGCACCATCAAGCCAAAGGCAAGGTTGCGCACCGGGCCACCAGCCTCGAGTTGCGCCCACAGGCGCAGCATGCCGGGGATGCGTGGGCCCAGGTTCATGATGCCGTTCCCCACGACAAACAGCTCCACCAGCAGGACGACGATGGACGCCCCCATCGACTCCGTCACCATGGCAATGCCGAGATTCTGGATGAAGAACACCAGCCACCCGAGCAGCATCAACAGCACCAGTGGCCCCGGAAACAGACGCTGGTCGGCCGGGGCCGCCATGACCGCCACGCCTGCCGCTGCGGCAGGCAGCAGGAACAAAAGGCCGTTGGCCAGCAGCTTGCCCGCCGCATACTCAGCCGGCGTCACGGGCAGGGAGAGCATGAAAGCCCGCGTTCCCCTTGTGATATCGTAGAACACCGAGGTCATGGGCAGGTGGAAGCACTCCCCGATGAGCGTGCCCATGATCAGGGAAACGCCGAGGCCGCGCACGCCGCGATCGGGCATCGACGCCATGACAGCCCCGACGATGG
>CAINDZ010000683.1 GCA_903847545.1 uncultured bacterium
GCACATGACGGCGAACGGGATGATGCTGGTGGACGGGCGCGCGCCGCCCGAAGGCGGGCGCGGAAGAACCCGGCCCGGGGAGAATGCCACAGCCCTACCTCGCCCACGAAGGTTGGTGGCAGGCCTGGTGCCGGTCTCCTGGCTCGCGGGTCGTCCTACCGCCTG
This sequence comes from uncultured bacterium, assembly GCA_903847545.1. Lineage (GTDB taxonomy): Bacteria > Krumholzibacteriota > Krumholzibacteriia > LZORAL124-64-63 > LZORAL124-64-63 > CAINDZ01. The sequence continues at coordinate 166 of CAINDZ010000683.1, forward strand.
CGCCTTCCCGGCCGAGGACAGCCAGTGGCTTTGATGCAGGTTTCGTCGCCGCTTACAGTGGCGGGGCCGCGCCGGTCTTTCACCGGACTTCCGCTGGCGCCCAGGCCTTGGCATGGAGTTTTTCGGTCGACGCGGCCCGCAGGCCGCGCCCGGGGGGAGCTTAGGCGCCCGGGTAGTCCCTGTCAAGGACGCGGCGCCAGATCTCGCGATGGTCGGCTTCCTCGGGGCTTGCGAGCAACAGCGTGTCGGCGTCGCCCTCCGCCTGCGGGGTGCGGGCCTGCAGCAGCGACTCGTCGCCCAGGGCCAGGAAGTCTTCGTGCGTCCAGGGGTGGTAGCGGTGCCAGAAGCCGCAGTGCCACAGGAAGAAGCGCTCGACGCGGCCGCGCCCCTTCTCGTCGTCGCCGAAGTGCTCGAGGGCCAGGTCGACGAACTGTCGCATGACCGCCCAGCGCTCGGCCGGGGTCGGGTACCAGGGCTTGCCTTCGACCAGCTCGCGGAAGACCCACGGCTTGACCAGCGCGCCGCGCGCGACCAGGAACGAGCGCACGCGCGTCTGCTCGCGGCGGCGCTGCACGTCCCACGGCGTGTAGATGTCGCCGTTGCCCAGCACGGGGATGTTCACGGCGGCCGCCGATTCCTCGATCAGTTCCCAGCGCGCGCTCTGCCGGTAGCGCTGCGCGCGCGTGCGGCCGTGGATGCCCAGCGCGTCGGCGCCCGCCTCCTCGCAGCGCTTCGCGAGGTCGACCACGTTCAGCTTGTCCTCGTTGTAGCCCAGCCGCAGCTTCACCGACACGGGCACGGTCACGGCCGCGCGCACGCCGGCGACGATCTCGGCCAGGCGGCCGGGACGCTGAAGCAGCGCGGCGCCCGAGCCGCGCTTGACGATGAGGTCGATGGGACAGCCGAAGTTCAGGTCGACGAACCGCGCGCCGGCCTGCTCGGCCATGCGCGCGGCGTCGCTCATGACGTCGACGTGCTTGCCGGCGAGCTGCACGCCGAACGCGTCCTCTTCCGGATGGTGGCGCAGGAGGGGCTTCTCGCCGCCCGCCACAAGCTTGTGCGCCAGCACCATCTCGCTGCAGGTCAGCTGCGCGCCGAAGGAGCGGCACAGGCGCCGGTAAGGGAGGTTGCCGCCCTGCGCCATCGGCGACAGGGCGAACACCTCGTGGAACAGACCGGCGCCCTCCGCGGCCACGGACTAGCCGCCGTCCAGCATCGGGTTGCCGTCGAAGCCGGCGAAGCCCTCGGGGTCGGCCAGGTAGTCGTACGTGTTCTTCAGCAGCGCGTAGTGGTTGCGCTCCTCGGCGGCCAGGTGCGCGAAGATGGCGTGCGCCTTGTGGCTCTTCACCGAGGCGGCGGCGCCGTCGTACATCGCGAAGCCGCGACGCTCGACTTCCATCGCGCCCTTGAGGATCTCGAGCTCCTCGGGCAGGTAGTCGTACGGGTCGTGGGCCGCGGCCAGCGCGGTGTCGAAGATGCGGCGCACGTCGGCGATGTGGTCATCGCCCACGTCCGGCAGCACGTCGAGGTTGCGCTCGCGCAGCAAGTCCTCGCGCATGCGCACGAGGTGGGCCTTGTGGCCGGCCTCGTCCTTGGCCAGGGAGTTGAACAGGTTGCGCTCGAACGTGGTCGGCGCGTGCTCGGCGCGGTCCTGGAAGAAGGCCATGCCCTCTTCCTCGAAGGCGATCGCCTTCTCCAGGATCTCCACACACAGCGTCAGGTCGTCGCTCATGGGACTCCTCCAGGGTGGTTCCCGGTCGGGAATTGACCGGTCAATGGTAATCACCGGGGTGCGGAATGCCATGAAAAATCAGGCAGTCACGAGGCGACTGTTGAAATACCCACAGGCTGCTGCTATTTTCCAAACAGGATCATGTTGCGCCCTTAACAAGTGCAATACAGTCCCAATTTTGCGGATCCGTCGGCCCCGGCCCCGGTCCGCCCGGACCGCAGTGAAATCCCGGTGCGCCATCCCGCGGGGACCGGCGCAGCCCAGCAAGGAGGGCGTGATGGCCAAGCTCCAGAATGCACTCGCCAAGAAGATCCCGGTGTGGCGGGAAGAGATCAAGGAGATCAACAAGGTTCACGGGAACCTGAAGATCGACACGGTCACCGTCGGCCAGGCCTATGGCGGCATGCGCGGCATCAAGTGCATGGTGTGCGACACCTCGGAAGTCCCGCCCGACAAGGGCCTGCTCATCCGCGGCATCCCCATCGCGGACCTCACGGCCAAGACGGCCGAGGACACGTTCTACCTGCTGTGCACCGGCGACCTGCCTTCGTCGGCCGACCGCAAGGCCCTGACCGAGGAGCTGGCCGAGCGCGCGAAGGTGCCCGCCTACGTGTGGAAGATCCTCGAGGCGATGCCCAAGGACTCCCACCCGATGACGATGCTGGACACGGCCATCCTGGCCATGCAGCGCGAGAGCGAGTTCGCCAAGGCCTACGACAAGGGCATGGCGAAGGCCGACTACTGGAAGCCGACGCTCGAGGACAGCCTGAACCTGATGGCGCGCATTCCGACGATCGCCGCCGGCATCTACCGCATGCGCTTCAAGAAGGGCCCGCGGATCGCCCCCAAGAAGGGCCTGACGATGGCCGAGAACTACGCGCGCATGCTGGGCATTCCCGACAAGAGCGGCGAGTTCGCCGATTGCATGCGCCTGTACCTGGTGCTGCACAGCGACCACGAGGGCGGCAACGTGTCGGCGCATGCCTGTCACGTCGTCGGCTCGGCGCTGAGCGACCCGTACTACGCCGTGTCGGCCGGCCTGAACGGCCTGGCCGGCCCGCTGCACGGCCTGGCCAACCAGGAGTGCCTGGGCTGGATCATCGAGACGACCAAGAAGTTCAAGGGCGTCCCGACCGACGAGCAGCTGCGCAAGTACTCGTGGGACACGCTCAACAGCGGCAAGGTCATCCCGGGCTACGGCCACGCCGTGCTGCGGATCACCGACCCGCGCTTCACGGCCTTCCGCGAGTTCGGCATGAAGCACTTCCCGGAAGATCCCGTGATGTGCCTGGTCGACAAGGTGTTCAACATCGTGCCGCAGGTGCTGGTCGAGCAGGGCAAGGCCAAGGATCCCTGGCCGAACGTCGACGCCGCCAGCGGTGCGCTGCTGTACCACTACGGCCTGAAGGAGTTCTCGTACTACACGGTGCTGTTCTCCGTGTCGCGTGCGATGGGCATGCTGTCGCAGCTCATCATCAACCGCGCGATGGGCACGCCGATCGAGCGTCCCAAGAGCGTCACCACCGAGTGGATGAAGAAGACCGTGGCGGCGGCGGCGACGCAGTCGTAATCGCGGGCAACTTCGCGTAGCATGCGTCCCGGGGCCGGCAGCGGTCCCGGGACGTTTCTTTGTGCCGTGGCGAACGGAGCGGACATGCGGGCATTCCTGGGACGGTACGGACCTGTCCTGCAGGCGGCGCTGGGACTGGCGGTCGCGATGGCGGCGGGTGCCGACATGGTGGGCAAGCCGGCGCGTCTGGTGCAGGTGGTGGCGCTGGTGGCCGCGGTGTTCGCGGCGGGGCTCGGGGTCGGGATGGCCCTGGGAGAGCGGAAGGCGCGGCGGGAGGACCAGCGGGGGGACCGGCAGGAGGACGCGCACTGAATGGCGAATTTTTCAACTGGTTGATATGTAAACTATTAAGCCTCGCGAGCGGCCTTCACGCCGACTGAATTCAATCAATCGCTTGTTTTAATCAAACGTTTAATTATCATGAGCCCCAGCTTCCAACCCACAGGAGCCGGGACCCCATGAGCGAAAGCCCCGCCCCCTACGAGACCCGGCCGCTGACGGTCGCCGAGCGCCTGCGCGCGATGCTGGCCGGTATGCCCTCCGACCTGCCGGCCGACCCGGCCGCGCCGGCGGCCGACTCGCCCCCGGGCCGCATCCTGGCCGCCGCGCGCGACCTGTGCGCCGAGCACGGCTTCGGCGGCGTCACGGTGCGCGCCGTGGCGCAGCAGGCCGACGTGAATCCCGCGATGATCAACTACTACTTCGGCACCAAGGACCACCTGGTCGACGCGGTGCTGACGCAGCAGCTGCAGCAGCTGCTGCGCGACGTCCTGACGGGCATCGACCCGGACGCCTCGGGGCAGGAGGTGCTGGCAGGGTTCCCGCTGCGCATCCTCGAGTCGTTCCGGCGCGACCCGCGGCGCATGCACCTGGTCCGCGTGGCCATCTCGACCGAGCCCGACCGCCTGCGGCGCATCATCCGCTCGCTGGGCGACAACAGCGTGCTGGGCATCAGCCGCGTCATGCACGACCTGGTCGCCGAGCTGCAGCGGGCCGGCCGCGTCGTCGACCTGCCCCCGCGCTCGGTGATGCTCTTCCTGGTCGCCAACGCCTACGGGCTGGTCTTCATGGAACAGGTCGCGCGCGAGGTGACCGGCTTCGAGCTGGACAACGACGAGCACTGGGCCGAGCACAAGGCCGGCCTGGGGCAGCTGCTGAAGCACGGCCTGCTGGCGTGCGACGGCGGAAAGGCGGGTGGCGATGCCTAGGTTGGTGCGAAACGCCGCGATCGCGCTGGCGGGCGCGCTGCTGCTGGCTGCGGGAACGGGCGGCGGGACCGCCCGCGCAGCGGAGGCAGGCGCCGCGGCCGACACGCTCAAGCTGGACCTGGCGACGTGCCTGGCGCGGGCGGC
>CAINDZ010000684.1 GCA_903847545.1 uncultured bacterium
CTTGGACAGGGCCACCACCTGGCTGGGGTCGAGGTACTTGCCATCGACGAAGCCACCCTTGATCTTCAGCTTGTCGTTGTCCTTGGCGAACTCGACAGCGATCTGGGCGGCCTCGACCTGGCTCTCCATGCCGAACAGGACTGCGGTCGGACCCTTGAGGTGGTCGTTCAGCGAGCCCATGCCGCAGTTGGTGGCGGCGATACGCGCGAGGCGGTTCTTGACCACCCGGCAATCGATGCCCTTCTGTCGGCAGTTGCGGCGGAAAGCCGTCATCGCATGAACGGTCAGCCCGGTGTAATCCGTGAGGATCAGGCACTGGGACTGCTGCATCCGCTCAGTGATGGCTTCGACCTCTGTGATTTTCTCGGGACGTGCCATCAGGCAACTCTCCTTGATCTATCAACCGGACGAACCGTCAGGAACCGCCGGACCACGTCGTGGCCCGCGCGTTCCCGCGGGTTCTAACCAATGCTGCTCTGCTCGACGCGGATGGACGGCGACATCGTGCCGGACACGAAGACCGACTTGACGTAGACGCCCTTGACCGCCGCCGGACGGACGCGCTGCAGCTCGTGGAAGAGCGTGCGGGCGTTCTCGGCCAGCTTGACCGGACCGAAGGAGCGCTTGCCCAGCGGGGCGTGCACGATACCGGCCTTGTCGACGCGGTACTCGATACGCCCCGCCTTGGCCTCCTTCACGGCCTTGGCGATATCCATGGTGACGGTGCCGACCTTCGGGTTGGGCATGAGGCCGCGGGGACCGAGCACGCGTCCCAGCTTGCCGAGCTCACCCATCATGTCGGGGGTCGCGATGATGACGTCGCAGTCCGTCCAGCCGTCCTTGATCTTGGGCAGGTACTCATCCGCCCCGACCATGTCGGCGCCCGCATCGACGGCTTCCTTCTCCTTGGGACCGCGGGTGATCACAAGCACCCTGACGGTCTTGCCGGTGCCGTTGGGCAGGACCACGGTCCCACGGACCATCTGGTCCGCGTGACGCGGGTTGACGTTCAGGCGAACGGCGACATCCACCGTCTCGTCGAACTTGGCCTTGGGCATGGAATCGAGCAGCGCGAACGCCTCGTCGACCGAGTACGTCCGGCTGCGGTCGACCAACCCGCGACCCGTCCGGTAGGTTTTCCCGTGTTTCATGTCTTGGGACACTCCCGTTGACTGTGATGGTTCGAATCGGGATCGCGCCTCCGCTTGCGCCTCGTCGCATCCCGGTTTTCTCCGGTGCCGGACCCGCACGCGGGCCGGCGCCGTGTTCGCAGTCCGGGGTCTAGACCACTTCCAGCCCCATGCTCCGCGCGGTGCCGGCGATGATCTTCATCGCGGCCTCCGGCGATCCGGCGTTCAGGTCTTCCATCTTCATGACCGCGATTTCGCGCAACTGCGCGCGCGTGATCTTTCCGATGGGTTCCCGGCCGGGCTTGTGGCTGCCCGAGGTCAGGCCCAGGGTCTTCTTGATGAGGACCGAGGCAGGCGGGGTCTTCGTGATGAAGCTGAAGCTTCGATCGGAGAACACGGTGATGACCACCGGGATCACCAGACCCATCTGCTCCTTGGTCCTCTCATTGAAGGCGCTGCAGAACTCCATGATGTTCAGGCCATGCTGGCCGAGCGCCGGTCCCACCGGGGGAGCCGGGTTGGCCAGGCCTGCCTTGATCTGCAGCTTGACCTGCGTTACGACTTTCTTGGCCATTGTCGACGCCTCTTTCCTTCAACAACCAGGACCAGGCTCCCTCGCCGCCAGGGCATGTGGGGACGGGGTCCACACCCGTCGCCCGGCCATGACGCCGCCGAGCCTTCTTCTATGGGGTCCGCCCCGTTTGAGAGAGACGGGAGCGGTGACGACCGCGGATCCAGACAAAACCCGCGACCGTCCGACGACGGCGCAGCGCGACTCAGACAGGCTTCACCTGCAGGAAGTCGAGCTCCACCGGGGTCTCCGAACCGAAAATCGAGATCATGACCTTGAGCTTGCCCTTGTCATGGTTGATCTCGTTGATCACGCCGATCCATTCCGTGAAGGGCCCGTCCATGACCTGGACGCTGTCGCCCACGTCGTACGGGATGTCCACGGTGGTCCGGGCTTCATCCGGGGCCGAGATGCGACCGAGGATCCGGTCGACCTCTTCCCTGGTGATCGGCTCCGGCTTCAGCGGCGTGCCGCCGATGAAGCGCGTGACGCCCGGAATGCTGTTGATGAAGTGCTGGGTCTCCTTGTCCAGGATCATCTCGACCAGGATGTAGCTCGGGAAGTACTTGCGCTTCACGGTCGAGCGCTTCCCGTTCTTCATCTCGGTCACGTCCTGCGTGGCGACGAGCACCTCACCGAAGAACTCTTCCATGTGGTTGGACTTGACGGCCATCTCGATGTTGCGCTTGACCTTGTTCTCGTGGCCGGTGTTCGCGTGGATGACGTACCACTTCATCTTCCCGCGACGCTCGATCTCGGCCTGGTCGTCGGCGCTCAGCTGCAGGTCCACCGCATCGAGCAGGTCGTCCTCCGCCGTGCGGGCGCGCGCCGGCGCGGCCGGCTCGTCGGCCGGCTCGGGGGCGACGTATTCCTCTTCCGGCAGGTCGAAGAACAACGAATCGGCGTCCAGGGCCCCTTCTTCGGAAACCTTGGGCTTGCTGTCGTTGTCGCGATCCTCGTTATCGAACACAACCGGCTCCGATCGGAAGCGATCCCGGCGCATCGACGCGCAGACACCCCAAAAACGGGACGGATGTCCCATTTCGGGGTTTGCTTCGGGAACTGCCTGCAGTTGCTGCCCTTGCTAGCCCAGGGCCTTGACGATCCCCTTGACTCCGTTGTCCAGGCCCGTATCCACGATGAACAGGAAGACGGTGATGATGAAGACCGTCACCAGGACCACGATCGTGGATTCCTTCAACTCGTCCCGACCGGGCCAGGAGACGCGCTTCATTTCCTGACCGGTTTCCCGCAGGTACTGCGTAAAACGAGCGATCATAACTCAGGGCCTTCCTGATCGCCTCCCGGGGGCCTTGCGACCCCGCGGGACGGCTTTGGTATCGATGGCAGGGGCGGCAGGGATCGAACCCGCGACCCTCGGTTTTGGAGACCGATGCTCTACCAGCTGAGCTACACCCCTGCAAATCCAAGCCGGAACCGCCAGCCGACGTGCGACTGGCGGCCCGGATGTCCACCAACCCGGACTAGCGGGTCTCCTTGTGGTCCGTGTGCTTGCCGCACTTGGGGCAGAACTTCTTGAACTGCACCCGGTCCGGATGGAGCCGCTTGTTCTTCTTGGTCGTGTAGTTCCTCATCTTGCAGTCGGTGCAAGCGAGGGTGATGATGTCACGCATGAGACCCTGCTCCTTGGCCTTCGGCCACGGACGTTACTGTGAACCAGGCCGAAGATCCGCCCCGCGAGGAAAGTCCTACGCGAAGATCTTCGCCACGACGCCGGCGCCCACCGTGCGGCCACCCTCGCGGATGGCGAAACGCAGGCCCTCTTCCATCGCGATCGGCGTGTGGAGGTCCACCACGATCTTGATGTTGTC
>CAINDZ010000685.1 GCA_903847545.1 uncultured bacterium
GGACCACGGCCAGCCAGATGAAGGTCGATTCCACGTCCGCCCCGCTTCCCCTAGAAACGCATGCCCAGTTCCGCGAACAGCCGCTGGCCCTTGATGTCGTCGCCCCAGTCGCCGTGCCAGGCCCCCGACACCGTCCAGCCGGCGCCCAGCTCGCGCGACGCGCCCAGCTCGACCCAGGTGTTGTCGCGCGTCGTGTCGGCCTGCTTGCCCTTGTACGAGAACAGGCCGCCGTCCACCGACCACTGCACGCCGCCGCTGAAGTGCGACATCCGCGCGCTCGGGGCCCAGCCGGACAGCCAGGGGCCGTCGAAGCCGCGGGCCGACAGCGACAGGTCGGCGAACTGCAGGACGCGCGCCGGCAGCCGCAGCATCGCCTGCCACGAGGTCACGTCCTCGCCGCTGCGGTTCTCGTGGCGGATGCCGCCCGACACGTCGAGCGCCGTGCCGCCGGGGCCGCGCCAGGCGGCGCCGGCGCGCCAGCCGTTGCGACCGGCATCGGTGAACAGGCTGTCCGGCAGCGAGCGCGTCTCCCACGTCCGCACCGGTTCCCGCCCATCATAGCCCAGCGTGAGCGCCAGCGGACGGGTCACCTGCAGGCGACCGGTCAGGGCCGTGCTGGTCAGGGCGGCGCCCCTGCCCGCTTCCTCGCGCCGCCAGCCGCGGTACAGGTCGACCTCGGCGGCCTGCAGCACGCTCAGGCGCTTGCCGTCGCGCCAGCTGGTGACCAGCGACAGGTACTCGCGGCTGATTTCGCCCTGCCGGTAGCGACCGATGACCGACAGCGTCACGTCGGTGCGCCGGCCGGCCGCCCCCGCGCGCTCATGGCCGAGGACCAGGCCGACCAGGTGGTCGTCGGTGTTGAAGTCGAGGTCGCCCCAGGCCGGCGCGAAGCCGCCGAAGGCGCCGAGGGTCGTCCCCTTGCCCAGGCGGCGCGTCACCGACAGGCCGTCGAACGGCCCGGCCGCCGCCGTGCTGCGGCCGCCGACACGGCCGAACGCCAGCTGCCACTTCAGCTCGCGACCCTCGCGCACGAGGGCGGCCTCCATGATGCGGTTGCGCCATTCGCTGGACGGCGTGGTGGGGCCGAAGCCGCTGCGGGTGATGCGCCGGAAGTTGCCGCGCCCAGAGAACTCGAACCCGTGACCAAGCTCGCGCACGCGCACGCGGAACGGCACGCTCAGCAGGTCGGTGCGCAGGTCGCGGTCCGTCGACTCGCTGCTGCCGTCCCACTGCACCGACACCCACCCGTCGTAGCGGTCGCTGACCACGGCCCTGGGTTTCGTCGCGGTCGGGGTGACGGCACGGGCGCGCGACACCAGCGTGTCGGCGACGGCTGCGGGCGCGGCCGCCGCGACGGGCTCGTAGACGGCCCGGTCACCCGTGTTGACCTGGCCCGCCCCGCTGACGACGCGGCAAGAGGCCGAGTTCTCGGCCACGTACGCCACCTCCAGCTCGGCCACGGCCTTGCCGTCGCGCACGATGCGGACCTTGGTCCCGACATCGAGCCCGGCGGCGCTGCCGGCGTCGAGGTAGACGTTGTCGATCGAGACGAAGCGCACATGGCACTCCAGCTCGGCCGCCGCGGCCGCCAGTGCGAAAGCCACGAACATGGCGACGACAACCGCGGCAACGGCGCGACGGATGGCTTGCTCCCTCATCAGCGCCCCCGCGGATGGCAGTTGTAGCAGTACGAGCTGATCCACTGGTAGCCCGAGCGACCGCTGTGCCTGTCGGCCATGTTGGCCTGGTTGTGCTCATGGCACAGGATGCACTCGAAGGCCGCGTAGTTCGCGGTCGTCACGTGGCACTGCGTGCACGACAGGTTCGTGTGCTTGCCCGTCTTGATCGGGAACAGGGTCTCGTGGCTCCACGACGACGGCGTCCAGGCGGTGGTCGTGTGGCACGTGGCGCAGGTCGTCGGGAACGACGCCGCCGCATGGCCGGGATTGGAGGTCTGCGCGTAGTCCTGCTGGTGGCAGGCATAGCAATCGGTCGGCGTGCCGTTGTAGCCCGTCGTGTGACACGAGGCGCAGGCCGTGGCCGTGTGGGCGCCGGTCAGCGGGAAAGCCGTCGTGTTGTGGTTGAACTGCGCGGGCGACCAGGCCGTCGTCGAGTGGCAGGTCACGCATGTGGTCGGGTACCCGGCCGAGGCGTGGTTCGGGTTCGTGGCGCCCGCGTAGCTGGCCTGGTGGCAGGCGTAGCAGTCCGTCGGCGTGCCCGTGTAGGCGGTGGCATGGCAGGCCACGCACGCCTGCGCCACGTGCGCGCCCGTCAGGGGGAACGCCGTCGTGTTGTGGTTGAACTGCGCCGGCGACCAGGCCGTGGTCGAGTGGCACGTCACGCAGGTCGTCGGGATGCCCGCCGTCGCGTGACCCGGGTTCGTCGTCGCCTCATAGTCCGGGCGATGGCACGCGTAGCAGTCGGTGGGCGTGCCCGTGTAGCCCGCCGCGTGGCACTGGGTGCAGGTCTGGGTCGCGTGGGCGCCCGTGAGCGGGAACGCCGTGCGCGCGTGGTCGAACGTCGACTGGTCCCACCGCGTGGTCGTGTGGCAGGTCGTGCAGTCGGTCGGGAAACCGCCCGCCACGTGGTTCGGGTCGGTCACCTGCTCGTAGTCCGTCCGGTGGCACGAGTAGCAATCCGGTTGCGTGTTGACGTAGCCCGACGTATGGCACGAGGCGCAAGCCACGCCGCTGTGCCCGCCGGTCAGGGCGAAGCCGGTCGCCGCATGGTCGTACCGCGACGGCCGCCACGCCGTGGACGAGTGGCAGGTGGCGCAGTCGGTGCCCAGGCCCGCCGTCACGTGCGGCGGGTTGGTCGAGGCGTCGTACTGCGGTTGGTGGCAGGCATAGCAGTCCGTGGCCGTGCCCTGGAACCCGACGGTGTGGCAGGCCGCGCAGGCCAGCGTGCCGTGCGCGCCGGTCAGCGGGAAGCTCTGCGGGTGCA
>CAINDZ010000686.1 GCA_903847545.1 uncultured bacterium
ACCTGCTCGTCCATGAGGAAATTGCCGGTGCAGGCCCGGCTGTCCCGGGTCAGCACGTACCAGGCGGCGTCGGCCATGATCTCGGGCTTGCGGCTGGCGTTGGCCACCTTTTCGCCGCCCAGCAGGTTGCGCACCGCCGCGGTGTCGATGGCCGTCCGCGGCCACAGGGCGTTGAAGGCCACGCCGCGGTCGCGGAACTCGCCGGCCATGCCCAGCACCCAGGCGCTCATCGCGTACTTGGCCAGCGTGTAGGCCGCGTGCCCCTTGAACCAGCGCTCGGTCATCGTCAGCGGCGGGCTGATGTTCAGCACGTGCGGATTGGCCCCCTTCAGCAGGTGCGGCATGGCGCACTGCGTGACCAGGTAGGCGCCGCGCGCGTTGATGTCGAACATGCGGTCGTACATCTTCATCGGCGTTTCCAGCAGCCCGGTCAGGCTGATGGCGCTGGCGTTGTTGACCACGATGTCGATGCCGCCGAACCGCGTCGCCGCGGCCTCGATCGCGGCCTGCACCTGCTCGTCGTCGCGGATGTCGCACTTGCAGGCCAGGGCGCGGCCGCCGGCCTGCTCGACCTCGGCCGCCGCCTCGTCGATGGTCCCCGGCAGCTTCGGGTGCGCCGTCGTGGTCTTGGCCAGGATGGCGACGTTGGCCCCGTCGCGGGCCGCCTTGACGGCGATGGCCCGGCCGATGCCGCGGCTGGCACCGGTGATGACCAGGGTCTTGCCGTGGAGCGTGCGTTCGGGGGCGGGCATGGGCATCCTTTCGGGGCGGGCTGGCGTGCGGGGGCATCCTGAGGCACGGAAGTCGATTCGGCAAGCGCGGGGGCGTGGGGGGCGGCCTACTTGCGCCGGCGCAAGTTGTCTTGGGACAATAAAACTGACGTAAAATCATCAACTTGCCGTGGCCGCGGCACCGGGGCCCACCCAAAGATCAACCAGGATTGACAAAACACCGGAAATCGGGCAGAATCGGTCGGAAATATTCCCATCCGGGGCGGCCGCGCCTTGGATCATCCGTGTTCAGTTTCCTTGGGGGAGATCCGTCGTGCGCCACATCAAGCTCATCGCCATGCTCGCCACTGTCTGTCTGGCCCTGGTCCTGCCCGCCGTCCAAGCGGCGGCCGCCCCGCCGCCGTGCGTGGGCTGGTTCCCCATCACCGAGGTGCTCTATGGCGTCATGGCGCACTCGGACGGCACCATCTGGGTGGGCGGCAGCAACCACGTCTTCCGCTACTCGCGCGGCGGCGCGCAATTGAGCGTGGTCGCCGGCTACGGCGCCACGTCGATGGCCGAGGCGCCCGGCGGCGATGTCTACGTCCTGAACTACACGGGCCGCACCGTGAACCGCTACACCAGTTCGGGCTCGCTGGTGGCCAGCTGGCCGATGGCGCTGGCCGGGCACGACGGCGGGCGCATCGCCATCGACGCCTCGGGCAACGTCTACACCCTGGAGTGGACCGGCACCACCGCCTACTGCGCCATCGTCAAGTACAGCGCCACGGGCACCCAGCTGGGTTCGCTCACCGGGCTCTACGAATGCGACGGCCTGGCGATCGCCGGCGGCATGCTGTACTGCAGCCGGATCTACGGCGGCAGCATCCACGTCATCTCGCCCGCCCTGGTCGAGGTCGGCACGATCACCAACCCCGCGAGCTTCGACACGGGCCTCGGCTCCGACGCCGCGGGCAACCTGATGCAGCCCGACTACTACGGCTACACGGTGCACTACCTGTCGAGCAGCGGTTCGCCGCTGGGCCAGTTCGTCACCACGGGCTCGGGCTTCCCGTACCTGTGGCGCCC
>CAINDZ010000687.1 GCA_903847545.1 uncultured bacterium
CCACGTTCAGCGACATCGAGCGCCGCCTGGTGCTGGTCGAGCTGGGCTACGAGGCCGTGCGCCGCGTGCATCGCCATCGCGCGCTGCTGGGCGCGTTCACCATCTGGTCGGCGGTGGCGCCGGCGGCCGCGCGCCTGTGGGTGCGGCGGCTGGGGTGGTGGATCCCGCTGGGCATCGAGGGGATCAAGCTGGCGAAGACGTTTGCCGGGCGGCGGGCGGCGCGGGACTAGGCCCGGCAAGATACGGCCTCCGCAGGTTCGGGTCCCGCCTCACCGCGCCAGCGTCAGCTTGACCGCCTCCGAACCACCCGCCGTCCGCAGCCGCGCGAAGTACACGCCCGACGGCAGCGCCCGCCCCGCATCGTCGCGTCCATCCCAGCTCACCCTGTGCTCGCCGGCTGCCAGGTCCGCGTCCAGCAGGCGCCGCACCAGCGCGCCGCGCGCATCGTAGATGCGCAAGCTGGCGGCGCCCGCGACGGGCAGGTCCAGCGTCAACTCGGTGCGCGGATTGAACGGGTTCGGCTGCGCGGACCGTAGCAGGCGGCCTGTGGACTGCGGGACGGGCGGCGCGGCGCTCACCCCTGCCAGCTGGTCCGGGTCGCCGGTCCAGCGCCCCAGCCCCACGCAGGGACGCCCGCCTGCCGTCGCGAAGTCGCCGCAGATCCACAGCCCCGCCGGCGTGCTCGCCATGTCGGCCACCGTCGCGTACCCGCCCGCCAGGCCCGAGCCCACCGGCATCCACCGCGAGCCGGTCCACATGGCGATGCCGGCGGCCGGGACGGCGCCGGCGCGATGGAAGCCGCCGGCGGCGAACAACCGACCCCGGTGCAGGACCAGGCGACGCACGTCGCCGTCGAAATCGCCGCCCAGGTCGGTCCATTGTGCGCCATCGAAGAGTGCGACGCGCCACGGCGCGCCCCAGGAGGAGCGGTAACTCGCGACCAGCCCCCCGCCTTCCAGCGACGCGACCTGCTCCACGCACGTACTGCCGGACGGCGAGCCGAGGTCCTGCCAGGCCTCGCCCACGCGGCGCAGCACCTGACCGCAGGGCACGCCCGCGTTCTCCGCGAAGTCGCCGCACAGCACGAGGTCACCCATGTGGACGCAGGAACCGTGGATGAAGCGATCGAGGTCGAGACCCGGCACCGGCATCCGCACCCCGTTGTACGGGTAAACGCGGACAACGCTCTGGGCGTCGACGACGTACAGGTCCTGCCCGATCGACTCGAGGCCGCCCAGCCAGCTGTCGACGTAGAGCGGCTGCCATTGCCAATGGTCCGTCGCCCACGCCAGCCTGCCGAGGACCCGCGCGGTGATGTCGTAATCCGGGTATTCACAGATGCCATAAAAGACGCCGTTGGCGGCGGCCAGGTCGACGAACGCGCCGCGCGACGCGAGGTCATCCACGCTGCCCAGCGGCGCCCAGGCGGAATCCGAGGCAATGCCGATGCCCGCGAAGGGCTGTCCGTTGGCGATGCGGTAGTCGCCCCCGACAAGCACGTCGCGACCGACGGGGAGCAACGCGCTGAAGCCGGTGTCGAAGCCGTCAGCGGGCGCGAACGGCGGCTGCAGTTGCGCGCCATCCCAGGCCACCAGTCCCGGCGAGACGACGCCGTCCGTCGCGCCCTCGGGCGCCTGGATGAGCAACCGGCCTTCATGCACGGCCATCGCCCCGGACACGAACGATCCGCAGGCGGACCAGGCGCCGTCGGCGAAGGCGCCGGTCCACGGCACGAAGTGGAAGGGCCCTCCCATGCCGTACCATGCGCTGACGACGAGACGGGAACCATAGGCAGCCATGGACTGCACGGAGACGCTGCGGGCCAGGCTCACCCAGGCCGCGCCGTCCCAGCGTTCCACGTTGCCGAGGTCATTCGGCCCCGCGGTGGCGAACGCGATGCCGTCGGACCACGCCGCGCCGTCGGTGACCGGATCGGGAAGGCCCCCACCCAGGCGAATGACCTGCGTGCCGTCCCAGGCGAAGACATGGGCCACGCTGTCGCCGCGGGCCGTCGTGAAGTTGCCCCCCACGTACAACAATCCGTCGCGCACGACAAGCGTGTTCACCGCGCCGTTGACCTGCAGGACGTTGGTCCAGGTGTTGCCGTCCCAGCGATAGGCGCCGGCATACAGGTCGCCGTCATAGCTGGCCAGGCTGGCGACCGCAACGCCCGGCAGGCCGCCGCCGAAGGGTTCCCACGCCGTGCCGGTCCAGCGCGCGACCCGGTTGAGCATCACCGACCCGGTGCTGTTGAAATAGCCGCCGGCCACGACCTGTCCTTCGTGTTCCGCCAGCGCCAGCACCCGGTTGTCCAGCCCGGCGCCCAGCGCCGACCAGGACGTCACCACGCCAGCGGTCGTCGCCAGGCGCGCCACGTTGCTCGCGGGGACCGCGCCAAC
>CAINDZ010000688.1 GCA_903847545.1 uncultured bacterium
CGCGACGTTGCTCGCGTACGTGGCGCCCGGGCCCGAGAAGCGCGCGGCGAAGATGTCGGGCCACCCGCCCAGCTCGCGCACCTGCAGCGACGTGTCGTCCGCCAGCGCGATCTCGCCGGTGTAGGCGGCCGTAACCATCGCCTTGCGCAGGGCGTTGCCCATGATGGTCACGCCGTCCTCGATCACCTCGGGCAGGCCGGCGTAGTCGAGCGCCGAGACGACCTCGAACGGCAGCCCTTCCATCAGCTCGGCCAGCTCGCGCAGCTTGTCGCGGTTGCGGCTGGCGAGCACCACCTTGCGCGGGCGGGCCACGTCACGCCCCCGCGGGGAGGTTGAGGACCTTGCGCTGCAGCTCGTTGATGCGCGCGATGGCCACCGCGCCCAGGTCGGTCATCATGTCGAGCTGCGCGCGCGTGAACGGACGGTGCTCGGCCGTGCCCTGCACCTCGATGAGCCCGCCGCCCTCGGCCATCACCAGGTTCAGGTCGGTGTCGGCGCCCGAGTCCTCGCGGTAGTCCAGGTCGACGACGACCTCGCCCTGCACCACGCCCAGGCTGATGGCGCCCACCAGCGCGTGCATCGGGTGCTTGCGCAGCTTCAGGCGCAGCAGCGCGTCGTACAGCGCCACGGCGGCGCCGTTGATCGACGCGCACCGCGTGCCGCCGTCGGCGCGGATGACGTCGCAATCGACGGTGATGGTCAGGTCGCCGAGCGCGTGCAGGTCGGTCACGGCCCGCAGCGAGCGGCCGATCAGCCGCTGGATCTCCATCGTGCGCCCGCCCTGGCCGCCGCCGGCCGCCTCGCGGCGCATGCGCTCGCCGGTCGAGCGCGGCAGCATGCCGTACTCGGCCGTCACCCAGCCCTGCCCCGAGCCCTTCAGCCACTTGGGCGTGCCGTTCGAGATCGAGGCCGTGCAGATGACGTGCGTCTGCCCCATCTCGATCAGGCACGAGCCCTCGGCGTGGGGCAGGTAGTCGCGGGTGATGCGCACCGGGCGCAGCTGGTTGGGTTCCCGACCCTCGAAACGTTCGACCACGATGGATCCTTTCCGTGTTCCGCGCTGAATCAGGCCTGGCCGCCGAGCGCGTGCCCGGCCGCCTCCATCTCGTCGAGGCCGACCGACTCGACGCCCTCGATCGGCTTGCCCAGGAAGCGCGCGCCGATCTCGGCGAACTTCCAGGGGATGTCGCTCAGGATGAACGACAGGTTCCCGGGGCCGCGGTTGTCGCTCAGGGCGCCGGCCGTCGCCAGTTCGCCGCAGGCCGCGGTTGCCAGCGCCTCGGCCGAGTCCACCAGCCGCACTTCCGGCCCGAGGTACGACCCGATATCCTCGCTGAGCAGCGGGTAGTGCGTGCAGCCGAGGATGAGCGTGTCGACGTGAGCCTCGCGCACCGGACGCAGGTACTCGGCGATGGCCAGGCGCGTCATCGCGTGGCCCCCGAGCCCCTCCTCGACCAGCGGCACGAACAAGGGGCACTCGGCCGCGACGATGCGCTCGGGGCCCAGTCCCGCCGCGGCCAGCCCCTGCTGGTAGCGGCCCGAGCGGATGGTGCCCGACGTCCCGATGACGCCGACGGTGCCGCCGCGCGTCGCCGCCAGCGCCGCCCGCACGCCGGGCTCGATCACGCCCAGCACGGGCACCGGCAGCACCTCGCGCAGGTGGTCCAGCGCGAACGCGCTGGCCGTGTTGCAGGCGACGACGACCATCTTGACGCCGCGCGCCACCAGCAGTCCCGCGTCCTGGCGCGCAAAGGCTCGCACGGTCTTTTCGCCCTTCGTGCCGTAGGGCACGCGGGCGGTGTCGCCGAAGTAGAGCAGGTCCTCGCCCGGCAGGCGCTCGTGCAGCGCGCGCAGCACCGTCAGGCCGCCGAGCCCCGAGTCGAAGACACCGATGGGCGCGCGCATCACAGCCACCGCCGCGGCGCGAACGGATGCGCCAGGTCGAGGTGGCCGGCCAGCGTGCCCACCTGCCGCCCGTCGACAAGGATCGTGCAGTTGTCCACCTGCGGGAAGTTCAGGGCGACCGTGCGCAGGATCGAGACCAGCGTCGCGGACTCGGCCGCGCTGCCGCCGGGATGCCCGGTCACGAGCTCGTCCGAGAAGTCGATCACGGCCGTGCGGGCCTTGGGGTCGACGAACGCCGCCAGTGCGCGCGTCCCCCGCGGCAGCCCGCTGACGGCCCGCCCGCTGCGCGGGCCTCCGCACAGCGCCTGCATCAGCGCCAGCAGGTCCTCGCCGGGCTGCCCGCGGCTGGCCAGGCGGCGGTCCTCGCTGAGCCAGCCATCGCCGTCGCGCTGCGGGAAGACCAGCACCACGGCGCGGTCGCCCGCCTGCGGCAGGTCCACCGCCGCGTTCGGCCCGCCGCCGGACAGCAGGTCGTCGTGGTTCAACGACTGCCGGTACGCCCACCAGGCCACGCCGGCCGCCGCAAAGGTCACGATCGCCAGGGCGATGACGACCGCGCGCCCGCGCAGCAGGCGCCGCACCGGGCCGCCGGCGGTCGGCCTTTGTTCGTTGAGCCCGCTCACCGCCCACCACCCGTCACGTCGTCGCCACCCCGCGCATAGGCCAGCACCGCGTCGCCGATCGCCCGCGCCAGCTGCCGCTGGTAGCCGCGGTCGCCAAGGCGCGACTCCTCGTCCACGTTGCTCAGGAAGCCCATCTCGACCAGCACGGCCGGCATGTAGGCGCCCACCAGCACCCGGAACCCGGCCTGGCGCACGCCGCGGTCGGGCAGCGCCAGCGAGCGGCAGGCGCGCTCCTGCAGGAACTCCGCGAAGCGGCTGCTGCGGTTGATGAATCGGTTCTGCACCAGTTCCCAGACGATGAACTCGACGTCGCCGGGCTCGCCCTTCGCCGAGGCGCCGTTCTCGGTGGCCGCCACGCTGCGCGCCCAGTCACTGCTGGCCGGCGACAGGAAGAAGGTCTCGAAGCCGCTGGCGTTGTCGTCGAACCAGCTGTTGCAGTGCAGCGAGATGAACAGCTCGCCGCCGGCGGTGTTCGCCGCCTCGGCGCGGGCATCCAGCTCCAGCGACTCGTCGCGCGATCGCGTCAGCGTCACGTCGAGATTGCTCTCGCGCTCGAGGTACTGCTTCAGCTCGCGCGCGACCGCCAGGTTGACGTCCTTTTCCATCAGCCCGCCGGGGCCCACCGCGCCCGTGTCGGCGCCGCCGTGCCCGGCATCGATCACCACGCGCCGCAGCGGGGCCTGCAGGTCGGGAGCCTGCACGACCGGAGCGTCGCCGGCGGTCGTCACGCCGCCGTCGCCCGCGTCCAGCGAGGCCAGCGTCGAGTCGGCCGGCGCGACCGCCGCCACCTCGATGATGATGACCTTGCCGTCGTCCTCGGCGCGCGAGCGCTGCCCGCCCGCGTCGGCGCCCAGGCGCAGGCCGATGACCGTGCGCCCGGCGTCCTGCCGGCACTCCACGCCCCGCACCTGTCCCAGGGCACTGCCGCCGGCCAGCCGTCGCGCGTCGCCGCGGCCGCCGTCGATGACCAGTTCCAGCAGGTCGGGACGCACGCGCTCGACCGACCAGGACAGGGCCTCGCGGCACGTCACGCGCACGGTGGTGCCCGCCTCGCCCAGCGTCAGGCCGCAGCCGGTGATGTTGTCGTCGGCCCTGCCGAGCGCCAGGCGCCCCGTGCCCGCGTCGAAGGTCACGTCCAGCCCGGCCTGCGGGCCGATCACGCGCACGAGCGCGGTCAGGGGCAGCCACAGGTCGCCGTCATGGTCGAGCACCGGCACCGGCAGCAGGGTTTCCTTGCCGCCGCACAGCAGCACGCGGCTGCCGCCGGTCACCGTGAACTGCAGGTCGCCCACGGCCAGGTCGAGCCGGCGCAGCGTGTCCTGCCACAGCCGCCCGGCCTTGAGCATCGTCGACAGGTCCGACGACCGCACGTACGGCTCGCGCGCGTCCTTCAGCAGCCGGCGCGCCGTGAACAGCGACGTCTGGCGCGTCGAGCGCTGCTCGACCACCAGGTTCACCACCGGCGCCTGCGGGTCGATGCGGGTGTAGGCCAGGGGATCGGTGTACGTGTCGGCGGCCAGGGCCGGGCAGGGCGTCGCCGCGCCCAGCGCGAACCCAATCGCCAGCGCCGCCGCGGGCAGGCCAAGCAAGACGGGCCACCGGCGGTGGCCCCCGAAGGTCGAAAGGTTCATCGGGCGCGTCCTCACGGCTCGCGGCGGCCCACATGCTGGGCGATGCGCCGCTGGACATCCTGCTTGGCCTTCGCGTCGCGCTTGTCGTGCAGCTTCTTGCCGCGGCCGAGGCCCAGCTCGAGCTTGGCGCGCCCCTCCTTGAAGTAGAGGCGCAGCGGCACCAGGGTCAGGCCCTTCTCCTCGAGCTTGGGCAGGATCCTGCGGATTTCCCGGCGGTGGAGCAGCAGCTTGCGGCGCCGGAACGGCTCGTGGTTCTCGCGGTTGCCCTGCTCGTAGGGCCCGATGTGCATCTTGACGACCCAGCCCTCGCCGTCGCGGATCTCGCCGTAGGCGTCGCCCAGATTGACCTTGCCCTCGCGCAGGGCCTTCACCTCGGTGCCCTGCAGCACCAGGCCGGCCTCCCAGGTCTCGAGGATCTCGTACTCGTGGCGGGCCCGGCGGTTGGTGGCCGCGATCTTCAGACCCTCGTCGTCCCGCTTGCGCGCCATGCCCGTCTCCCGCCCGTGATCCGTCATCCTCAACTGGTCGCAGAATATACCCTGCGCCCGGGGTGACTGCCAACGACCGCTTCGGGTTGCGGGGGCCGCGCGACGGACCGGCGGCAAAATCACCACCCCGGGTTGACAGCCCCCGGCACGCCCGCTACATTGGCCCGCGCTCGCCCGGGAAACCGGACGGGCGCCGGAAAACGCAAGAGTGCCCAGGTGGCGGAATTGGTAGACGCGCTACGTTCAGGTCGTAGTGGGGTTTCCCCGTGGGAGTTCGAGTCTCTTCCTGGGCACCACAGCTTTTCCCGGCCGGATGACCGCTGACCTTCGGGCGCGGTGATCCCCACGAAACGGTCCCCTGCCTCGGCGGGGGCTTTTTCGTTTCCGGGCCCCTGCCCTCGCTTCTGCTCGCCCCTGGGCCCTGCCCCCCGACCGGCGGCACGGAATCTGCAAATTCCCTCCCGTACCGCGCCCGGAGACCTTGGCCGGGCCTGCCACCCATGCGGCAACTGATTGCCGAACAGGGACTTGAACGAGACCGCCGGCCCCGTCAGGGCGGCCGCTGGTCCGGAGGGTGCCATGCGCTGGATCGATATCATCCTGCCGGAGCCGGGAACCGACCAGGCGCTGGACGCCGCGCTCGCCCAGGTGGCGGCGCAGGCGGCGCGCTATCCCGAGGTGCAGCAGCGGGACGGCCTGGACGCCGGCACGCTCCTGCCCCTGATGGCCGAGGCCGGGCGCACCCTGTTCAACGCCGTGACCGCGGCCGTGCCCCGGGCCTTTGACGGCGCCGGGCGCGCCGCGACCGTCGACACGCTGACGGTCGGCGAGACGGCCCACGACGCGCTGGTCGGGTTCCACCTGGTGGTGGACAAGGCCTGGCTGGGCCTGCCCTGGACCTGGCTGCACAACGGCCTGAGCTTCGTCTTCGAGCAGCACCCGCTGTGCGCCAGCCTGCGCCCGGCGGCGCTGCCGCCGTCGGCCACGCGCCGTCCCTGGATGCAGCGGCAGGTGCGCGCCGGCTTCCTGGTCGGCGAGGGCGGGTCGCAGGACCTGCGCGCCATCCGCGACCAGCTGCAGGGTCCGGATGCCCGCCTGCCCGAGCTGCTGTTCATCCCCGGCCACACCGACCCGAAGATGCGGCGCCTGATCTTCCGCGAGGCCGAGGCCATCGGCCTGGCCCTGGAGTCCGGCGTCGCGGGGCGTCCCCTGGCCCGGCTCGAGATGCC
>CAINDZ010000689.1 GCA_903847545.1 uncultured bacterium
CGCGTATGTCAGCACCGAAAACCCCGACGGCGGCGACCCGGCGACCTCGTACATGGGCCTGGTGCCGTTCGAGGCCGTCGCCATCGACCTGGCGGCCGTCAACCCGGCGAACGAGACGGCCGGCCCCGGCGCCAGCGACCGCGTGATGTGCCTGACCTGCCACCGCGCGCACGCCTCGCCCTTCGCCGACGCGGGCCGCTGGGACTTCAGCGCGACCTACCTGCTGACCGACTCGCACCCGAAGGCGGGCGACACGGGCGCCTCGGCCGCGGACATCGCGAACCGCTACTACGGCTACACGTTCACGGCCAACCAGCGCTCGCTGTGCAACAAGTGCCACGCGAAGGACTACGGCGACCGCCTGCCGAACCCCTGATCTCGGCCCGACCGCGAGGTGGTCGCGGCGACCGCCGGTCCCTCGGGCCGGCGGTCGCGTTCGTTGGGCCGCCGGCCGTTGTTGACCCCCACCGTCGCGCGCCCTAATATGGACCGGACAACCTTCGTCCGGACTTCGCAACTCCTTGTGCAGGACAGGGTTTTTGCGTCCGGGGGCCCGCCGCGGGGAACATGAAGACCGACGCCATCGCCATCCCCGCCGACTGGCCCGACGACTGGCAGCGCGCCGGCCGTTCGGGCGCCTGCCTGCACTGCGGCAACCGCCTCGGTCGCTACTGGAAGCCCGGCGACGGCCCCTTCTGCTGCCACGGCTGCCAGGGCGTGTGGGAACTGATCCACGATGCCCGCCTCGAGCGCTTCTACAACCTGAAGCCCGCCACCACCGCGCCGGCCGCCACGCTGCGCCCGGACAGCTTCGCCTGGCTGGACCGCATCCTCGCCGAGCGCGAGACAGAGGCCCCCGGCGACACCGTGCTGCGCCTGGACCTGGACATCCAGGGCGTGCACTGCGCCGCCTGCGTGTGGCTGATCGAGGAGCTGTTCAAGCGCCAGGCCGCCGGCATCTCGGTGCGGCTGAACCCGGCGCTGGGCAAGGTGGAGCTGGCGTGGGACGCGGCGCGCGGCGACCTGAAGGCCTTCCTGGCAGAACTGGAGCGCTTCGGCTACCGGCTTGGCCCCGCGCGCAAGGGCGTGCAGAAGCACTCGCGCGCGCTGGTCATGCGCATGGCCGTGGCCATCGCCATGGCGATGAACGTGATGCTGTTCAGCGTCAGCGTGTACTTCGGGCTGGGCGAAGGGATGCTCTACCGCTTCTTCGGCTGGCTCAGCTTCGGGATGTCGACCATCTCGCTCATTGCCGGCGGCGGCGTGTTCTACCGCGGCGCGATCGCCGGGCTGCGGCGCGGCGTGCTGCACCTGGACGTGCCCATCGCGCTGGGCATGACGCTGGCCTATGCGGGCTCGGTGTACGCATGGATCGTGGGCGGCATGGAGGCGACCTACTTCGACAGCCTGTGCGCGTTCATCGCGTTGATGCTGGTCGGGCGCTGGGCGCAGGAGCACATCCTCGAGCGCAACCGCAACTCGCTGCTGGAATCGAGCGGCGCCGAGAACCTGACGGTCAAGCGCGTGCGCGGCGGCAGCCTGGAGGCCGTGGGCGCGGCCGAGATCGTGCTGGGCGACGAGCTGTGGATCGCGCCGGGCGACCTGCTGCCGGTGCGCGGCCTGCTGCTGCGGCGTCCGACCGAGGCGGCGCTCGACTGGATCACCGGCGAGTCGGGCCAGGTCGCGTTCCAGCCGGGCGAGGCCATCCCCGCCGGCGCCTTCAACGCGAGCTCGCACGGCTTCGC
>CAINDZ010000690.1 GCA_903847545.1 uncultured bacterium
CGGCCCGGTGACCGTGACGGTGACGGCGCTGGCCGACGGCGCGCGGCTGGAAGTGATGGACGAGGGCATCGGCATCGCGCCCGAAGACCAGGCGCGCGTTTTCGACGAGTTCTACCGCACGGCGGCGGCGCAGAAGAAGAGCACGCTGGGCACCGGCCTGGGCCTGCCCATCGTGCACCGCCTGGTGCACGAGCTGGGCGGCGCCGTGGTGCTGGCGAGCATAGTGGGGCAAGGGACGAAGGTGACGGTCGAGCTGCCGAAGGCGCCGCCGTCCGCCGGCAGCGACGGAGGGACAGCGTGAACGACAGGATCGAGTGCGGCGGCCTGACGCGGCGGGGCGACCTCTGCCTGATCGAATTGCGGGGGTTTCCGGCGCTGGCGGGGCATCGCACCCATGTGCTGGAGCAGTTCGGGATGTTCCGCATCCCCATCTGCTACCTGGTCGTCAGCTGGGATGCCGACGACTCGGAGAACCTGAGCATCTGCCTGTCCCTGGCCGACCTGGCGCGCGCCGAGCCCCTGCTGGCGGCGGCCTCGACGCAGCTGAACCCGCGCCGCGTCGTCAGCACGAGCCCGGTCAGCATCCTGACCGTGTACGGGCCGCACTTCATGGAGCGCACGGGGCTGGCCAACGAGTTCATCGCGGCGCTGGCGGACAACAGGCTGGATGTGTTGTCGATCTGCTCGTCGATCAGCAGCGTGTCGTTCGTGGTGCGGGGAGAGCAGGAGCAGGAAGTTGTGAAGGCGCTGGCGCGGAGGTTCGAGTGGCCGGAGTGAGGTGAGGCGGGCGCTTGCGCCGGCGCAAGTGAGTCCGCCGCCCCGACCACCACCGCCCGCCGCTTTCGGAGGAACCTCCTCCGGTTTATGATGTACAAAGCCCTTCGCTCTGCGGGCGCCGACACAGGTCCGCCCATCCATGCACCCATTTTAAAGAGGCGACGTCATGAACCGATGGACCCACGACCGGCCTGCCCGCGGCCGCGGCCGCGCAGCCGCCGCCCTGCTTTCGGAAGCGTCGAAGTCTTCCGACCGCGTCAGGAACCTGGCGTTCATCGCCCTGACCGCGCTCGCGGCTGTGGTCGGCGCTCGTGCCGCCGCGGCGCAGACGGGGGCCGCCACTCCGGGCGCGGAGGCGAAGGAATACCACACGCGGTTCCGGAGCGAGGCCGCCGGGGGGCTCCGCATCGTCGAGATCGAGGGCCGGGTCCGCTTCGGTGCCGACGCATCGCGCATCGAGTGGATGGCCGACGGCGCCTACGTGCTCGTCGTCAGCGGCGACCAGGGCCGCACGACGCTTCTCCGGGCCGAGCCCGACCGCGATGGCCGGCCTGCGTACCGGTACGAGGTGGACGGCCGGGCCGGTCCATCGGCCGCTGACCGCGACCGCTGGCTGGCCGACACGCTTCCGGTCGTGTTTCGGGAACTGGGCCACGACGTGGACGCGAGGATACAGGCGGCCTACGACCGGGGTGGCGCCGACGCGGTCTTCCGGATGCTGGCCACCATCCGCTCCGACTACTCGGCGGGACTGCACTATGCGGCGTTCTTCGGCCGCAAGGACCTGCGCGATGACGAGATCATCGGCGGCCTGGCGCACGCGGGGACCGACCTCAAGAACGACGTTGAGCTGGCAAAGACCCTCTACAGCGTGGTCGACCACTACCGCGCCCGTCCAGCGGTCAGGGCCGCCTTCCTGGCCTGCCTGGGCCGGATCGACTCGAAAATCGAGAAGGCCCGCGTCACCCACAACATGTTCGGGACCGATGAGGTCACGGGAGACATCGCGCCGACCATGTTGGTGTCGGTCGGGGGCTGCTGAGCCGCCAGACAACCACGGCGCCCGACGAGTGCGGGCGCCGTGCGCACATCCTGTCCTTGCGTCGTCGTCGGCCTCGTGGCACTTGCGCCGGCACAAGTCGCGGGTCCCCGATCAACAGATCCGCGGCAACTGTTCCCCCACCGGCATGTCCAGCACGCGTTCGACGCCCAGTGCAGTCGTCAGCGTGACCGTGCCCGGGCGCCGGTCGTGCACCGCGCCGATGCGCGCCGCGCCCGCACCGTGCTCGTGCGCCCGCAGCGCCGCCAGCGCGCGCTCGGCATCACCGTGCGCGACGATGGCCACCAGTCGCCCCTCGCAAGCCATGTGCAGCGGGTCCAGGCCCAGCATCTCACACACGCCCGCGACCTCATCGCGCACCGGCACCGCGCCGCCGTCCAGCCGGATGCCGACGCGCGCGGCCACGGCGTACTCGTTGAGCACCGCAGCCAGCCCGCTCCGCGTGGGATCGCGCAGCGCCTTCACGTCGGCGCCCGAGGCCAGCAGCGCCTCGACCAGCCCGTTCAGCGGTGCGCAGTCGCTCCTCAGTTGTGTTTGCACGCCGAGCCCCGCGCGCGCGGTCAGGATGGCCGTCCCATGGTCCCCGACCGGCCCCGAGACCAGCACGACATCGCCACTTGCGATGCGATGGGCCCCCAAATCGCGCCCCGCGGGAACGACGCCGATCCCGGACGTGTTGATGTAGATCCCGTCGCACTGCCCGCGCCCGACCACCTTCGTGTCGCCCGTCACCACGCGCACGCCGGCCTGCTTCGCCGTTTCCTCCATTGAGCAGAGGATGCGGTGGAAGTCGGCCAGCGGCAGTCCCTCTTCGAGCACGAACGCCACCGACAGCGCCTGCGGGCGGGCGCCCATCATCGCCACGTCGTTGACCGTGCCGCACACGGCCAGCGTGCCGATGTCGCCGCCGGGGAAGAACAGGGGCGTCACCACGAAGGTGTCCGTGCTGAAGGCGACGCGGCCGGCGGGCACATCGAGCAGGGCGCCGTCGTCGCGCGGCTCCAGTTCGGGGCTGGTGAAGCGCGGCAGGATCAGCCGCTCGAAGAGGTCGGCCGACAGGCGGCCGCCGGCGCCGTGCGCCATCTGGACCGTGTCGTGGTCCAGCTTCGGCAGGGGGCAGGCGAAGTTCGTGAAGTCGGGGCGGTCGCTCATGTCGTCGCCTTCCTGCCGTAGCGGAACCACGCCGCACAGGCGCCCTCCGACGAGACCATCGTGGCGCCGAGCGGCGTCTGCGGCGTGCAGCGCGTGCCGAAGGCGGGGCAGTCGGCGGGCTTCACCAGCCCCCGCAGCACCTGGCCGCTGAGGCACTCGGCCGGCTCCTGCGGGGTGATGGCGCCGACGTCGAACTTTCGCTCGGCATCGTGGGCGGCGTAGGCGGCGCGCAGCCTCAGCCCGCTCTGCGGGATGACGCCGATGCCGCGCCACTTGCGGTCGCACACCTCGTACACCCGGTCGACCACCGCCTGCGCGGCGGGGTTGCCGTCCGGCTGCACGGCGCGCGCGTAGCGGTTGGCCACCCGCGGCGTGCCGGCCTCGAGCAATTCGACCGCGTGCACGAGGCCATCGAGGATGTCGACGGGCTCGAAGCCCGTGGCCACGATCGGCACGCCGTACCGCGCGGCGATCGGCTCGTACATCCGC
>CAINDZ010000691.1 GCA_903847545.1 uncultured bacterium
CCGAAGCCGTGACGCCGAGCAGTTCCTTGAGGCGACCGACGCGCACATCCGCGCCGTCCAGGGCGGCCACCTCGAGGCCGAGCCAGGCGGACTGCGACGCGGCGGTCGCACCCTCGGACGTCGCGGCCTCCAGGTCGACAGGCGTCACGTCGAGCGCCATCTCACGTCCATCCCGGAACAGCGCCACCTTCACCGCGGCGCCGAGCGGCGAATCCGCGATCTGAAACTGCAGTTGCCGATTGCTCTCGGCCGCGCGGCCGCCGAAGCGGGTGATGATGTCGCCCGCGACGATGCCCGCCCGCGCCGCCGGCGACGACGGCGCCACCTTGACCACGCGCACGCCGGTCTCCGGCTCGCCGGGACGCGCCTCGCCGACCACGCGCACGAGGTCCTCGGTCCAGATGCCCACGTACGCGCGCACGACCTTGCCGTGGTCGCGCAGCTGCCCGTACACCGCGCGTGCCAGGTTGCTCGGCACGGCGAAGCCGATCCCCTGCCCCTTCTCGCTGATCGCGGTGTTGACGCCGACCACGCGGCCCCGCACGTCCACCAGGGGACCGCCGCTGTTGCCGTGGTTGATCGAGGCGTCGGTCTGGATGAAATCCTGGTAGCGCGGCGTGCGGCCGCCGATGAGCAGGTCGCCACGACCCTTCGCGCTGACGACGCCGACCGTGAGCGAACTTTCGAGGTTGCCGAACGGGTTGCCGACCGCGATGGCCCAGGCCCCGACCTCGAGGGCCTCGGAGTCCCCGAACTCGAGGACCGCCAGCCGCTGCCCGCGCGGATCGATGCGCAGCAGGGCCAGGTCGGTGGCGGGATCGGCGCCGACCAGCGTCGCCCGGTACTCGCGGTGCTCGCCGCCGAAGCGGACAAAGACCTCGTCGGCGCCCTCGATCACGTGGTTGTTGGTCAGGATGTCGCCGGAGGCCGCCACCACGAAGCCCGAACCGGTGCTGGGCGACTCGAACCGCCCGCCCTTGCCGTCCTCGTCGGGGAAGAACTGGCGGTACATTTCCTGGAGCGGGCTCGTGCCCATGCCCTCGGCGTTCACGCTGCGCACCGTGCGGATGCTGACGACGGCCGGGCGGACAGCGCGACCGACACCGACGAAGGGCGACTCGGCCTGGGCCTCGGCGCGCAGCGGCACCAGGGACACGAGCCAGACAAGCGCGAGCACCAGCGAAGCGTCGCCGGGCCGGATGCCCCGGAACACAAAAGCGCGCTCACTCGACCGGCTGCCTGCGACACGCAGGGCCATCCGGGAGCGGACGCGCCTCGTCAAGGGCATGTTCCGGAACTGCCTCACAGTTTCACCGCCCGTGGGGATGGGTCCGGTGAAGGGGTGAGGCTCGACCTGCACGGCCGGCCTGACGCCAGCCCCTGCGGGCCCAACAGGGATCCAGGAGCGATCCTACAATCTATCCCGATCCCGTGTCAATCGGAAAATTCGGGGTCAGCCACTCGGGATTGCGGCGCCGCCGGCGCCTCGCCATCCGCGGCCGCGCGACGACGGTCGGCATGCTCCTGCCTGATCCCGGCGATTTCGTCGTCCTTGGCCTCGCGCTCGGCGATCAGGCCCTTGACGGCCGACACCAGCTCCCCCACCCGCGCGTCGGACAGCAGGTCTTCACGGCCGGCTTCGAGCCCGTCGTAGACCAGCCCGCCCAATTCGGCAAGGCGCTTGTCGACCTCGCGGCCGATCGCGAACTTGTCGTAGCGGCGGGAGGTCACTTTCGCTGCCTCCGCGGTGCGATCGGCGGCCACGGCACACCAATCCGCGAGGTTGCGCTTCACGTCATCGAGCCCTGCCACGTCATCCTCCTGCCCTGCCCTGCGTGATTCGGGTTGCCAACCTCGGGACACCCGCCGACAATGGCGTCCATGAATTCCAGCCACGCCTCGTCGGCCATCTTCGTCGCCGACTCCCATTTCCACCTGCAGCCGGACGCCGCCGAGACGAGGCGCCGCGACCGGTTCGTCGAGCTTTGCGCGCTGGCCCAGTCGGCCGGCCATCTCGTGCTGCTCGGCGACATCTTCGATTTCTGGTTCGACTATCGGCACTTCCGGCTGCGCGGCTACGAGGAGGTCCTGCAGGCCCTCGATCGCGTGCGCGCGGCCGGCACCAACCTGCACTTCGTCGGCGGCAACCACGACATCTGGGCCGCGACCTACATGCAGGAGCGTTACGGCTGCGAGATCCGCCCGCCCCACAGCCTGCTCTCGGCCGGCGGCCGCACCGTCCACCTGTGCCATGGCGACGGCCTGTTCAAGCTCGACTGGGCCTACGGGGCGTTTCGCACGATGGTGCGCGCCCGCGCAGGGATCGCCCTCGCCAAGTCGCTGCACCCGGAGATCCTGTTCGCGCTCAGCACCTGGCTCAGCGGCCGCAGCCGCTGCGCCACGCGGGACGAAGCGCAGGTGATCGAGTCGCGGGCCGCCGCCTGGCTGGCCCGTTCCGCGCAGGCGACCGGTGGCGACATGGCGGGCTGGGACCTGATGGTCATCGGCCACGTGCACCACGGATTTTCGGTCCGCAGCGATGGGCGCACGCTGGCCGCCCTGCCGGGCTGGCTGGACACCCTCGGCTACGGCGTCCTGGTGGACGGCCACTGGCGCCAACTGGACTTCGACCGCGACCCGGCGCCGGACCTGAGCCCAGGCGCCTGATCGGCGGCAACCTACCAGGCCAGGACGAGCGAGAACTTGTGCCCGTCCTCGAGGCCGGCCACCTTGGACTCCTCGAAGGCATAGTCGACGCCCAGCCGGCCGGTGCGGAACCCGGCCCCCGCCGTGACGCCCTGGTTCTCGTAGTTCATCCTGGTGCCCGCCCGCAGCGCGAACTCGCCCAGCAACCGGTACTCGGCGCCGAGGTGATATTTCTCCGAGGTGTCGTTCGGGAACACCGCGTCCGCAGCCAGCGTCAGGCGCTGCCGGAGCAACGGCGACGCCGGCGTCCAGGCCGCGCCGAAGCGGGCCGCCGCGGGCAGGTCGAAGGGCTCGGTCCGCAGGTTCATCCGGCTGCCGAGGTTGGTCAGGCTGGCGCCGAACACGAGGCCGTCGACCAGCGCCTTGTGCGAGAGCGACACGTCGAACGCCAGTCCCGAATCGGAGTACAGGTCGATGGTCTCGTAGAGGAACTTCGCCGTGACACCCGCGGCCAGCCGGTCGCCGAAAGCGCGCGCGTACGAGACGCCGAACGTGAGGTCATAGGGGCGGAACGTGCCCTGCGGGTCGCCGACGGCGTCATCGCCGCGCCGGACCAGCTCCTCGGCATAGAACCCGCTGAACATCAACCCGACCACGCCACCGCCCGCGCGGTGCGAGAGGGCGGCCGCCTCGTGGTTGAACTGCCCCAGGTAGTGAAGGTGCTGCAGCAGCAGGTCGGTCCGGCGCTCGCCGAGCGCGTTGTTGGCGGGATTCCAGAAAACCGCGGCGGCGCCCTCGCTGACGGCGACGCCGGCCCCGCCCATCGCCGCCTCGCGTGCGCCGATGCCCATGCGCAGCGAAAGCATGCCCACCTCACCCGGATCGCCGGCGCGTGCCGGCGTCGTCGCCACGAGCGCGCCCACCAGGGCGACGGCAGCCATCAGTTTCGTGCGGACCATGGTCTCCCTTTCCGATTGGCGGCCGTCGTCAATGCACGACCGCGAACGTAACCACGCTGACATCCGAGCCGCCGTCGTCGCCTTCGACGACCAGGCGGCACAAGTACATCCCCGACGCGACCGCAGCCAGGTCGACGTCGACAGTGAAGGGCTCCACAGCGGCGACGGCGCGCCATTCCGAGGCCGCGACGACCTCGCCCGCCAGGTCGTGGACGACCGCGCGCACCCTACCCGTCGAGCGCAGTTGCGCCCTCACGTGGAGCGTCGCGTCCGTCAGCGGGCTGGGGTAGCAGAAATGGCTGCCCTCGACCAGGCCGCTGCCCACGGCGACGGCCGGCACGCCGGCAAAGTCGGCGGCGTCCCACGCGCCCGAACGCCAGGCGGAGCCGCCCCACATCGGCCACAGGCTCGACACGCGGGCCACGTCATGCCAGACCGACAGCGTCGAGACCGGCGACGTCACCATGCTCGCGCCGCCATCCGCATTGCCGACGATGCGCGCGAACGTGCCTGCGGACGCGATGTCGGCCTCGCCCCCGCCGCCGAAGGCGCCGAGCACCGGCGTCCCCGCGCTCGTCCCGGGTCCCCCGAGCGGCCACCCGGGCATCTCCTCGCCCCGCGCCCCGCGTCCCAGGAGCCGCCCGTCGCGCGCCGCGAAAATGTAGTGGTCATTCCCGTCGGGCGCATCGACGAGCCGGGCGAGAAGTGCACACCCGACGCCCGGTGCGGCCGCCGGCTGCGCCGGACGCGGCCACCCGGACAGCCAGTCGCCGCCCTGCCCCACGCGCGCCAGGCCGGCCGCGGCCATCAGGGCGCCACCGGGAGCGAGCGGGCCCGCCACCGCCAATGACGCGGGCCAGCGGTAGCCGCCTCCCGAGGCCTCACGGTCCCGGTCGACAACCACGGATTCTCCGGTCCCGTCGGCCGACGTCACCATCACGAACGCGTCCGGCGACGTGCCGCGGCTGCCGGGCACATAGCCGGCGACGACGGGCCAGGGGCCGGGCAGGTTCTGCAGCGTCACGTATCGCACGGCGGCGGGGTCGGCCGCATCGACAAGCTCGAGGTCGACCAGGGCCAGGCGCCCCTCGGCCGCCACGCTGTCTGCCACCGCGACCAGCAGCCAGGACCCGAACAACTGCGGTGCGGACGCCACCCGCCCGGAGCCCAGGGCAAGCGTGTGCTCCTGTTCGCCGTCCGGTCCGCCGAGGAACGACAATCCGCATGTGCCCGCTGTTTCCCAGGCAACGACGGCAGACACGCGTGCCCGCGGATCGCCACGCTCGGCATCCGGAACCGCCGGCACGAGCACCACCGGGACGCGGCAGCCGGCGACGTCGGCGTAGAGTCCGTGGGCTCCCGCCTCGACATCCCGGACCGCGCTGCCGTCGGCACGGAAAGCGAACAACGCATCGTTCGACGTGACCAGGATCTCGGGCCGGCCATCGCCGTCGATGTCACCCGCGGCGGCAGGCAGGTTCCAGGCGACCGGCGCGTCGTGCCGCGTCCCGGTGGCCAGGGGTTCGAGCGTGGCCGAGTCTTCATCGCGGTCCACAAAGCCGGCCAGGTTGCCGGTGAAGGCCCACACGCGCCCTGCCCGGTCGGCGACGACGATCTCCTGCCCGCCGGCCTGGTCGAGATCCACGGCCATCAGGTGCGAGCCACCGAGGTCGACACCCGCGGGCAGCGCGCGCGTGGCGTCGGGCAGGCGCGTCCCTGCCGCAGCTGACACGCGGTCGAGCCGGAAGCGCATGGTGTCGGCGTAGTCGTAGCCCCGGTAGACGAACGGGCCGACCACGACGTCGTAAGCGTTGGAGTCGACGACCACGTTGCTGAACGCGCTCATGCGCACGCCCGTGGCCACGCCACTGTTGGCGCGCGTGTCGGGCCGCGTGTCCGGCCCGAAGGCGGCATGGTCCTCGCCCCGGAAGCTGTCGTCGTCCCCGCCGAGCTGCCAATCCGAAGGCTCGGCAGTGTCAAGGTCCTGCACGCCGTCGGCTTCCTCGAGGTCGACGGCCTTGTGGTCGGGATCCGCGTTGAACGTGTTCTCGTCGTCCCCGAAGGCGCCGGCGATGACCGCCTCGTCCACGTGCCAGACGTAGACCCCGCTGCCCGCGGCCAGCTCACCTGGGCCCCTGGCGTTGTTCTCGCTCATCGCGAAGTCCCACTCGGCGCCGCGCAGGTCCTCGTGGGTGTCCGTGGCCGGGTCGAACTTGCCCGACGGCCGGCCATCGGCGGTCGCGGAGTCGGCGTCCCAGAAGTCGGGCAGGCCGTTCCCGTTCAGGTCACCCGGAAACGTGAACCGGCGGTCGCCGTTGGGATCCTGCAGGCGGTACTCGGCAAGCCAGCTCTCCTGCCCGTTGATGCCGATGCGCGCGCACGCGTACGGCGAGCCGACGTCGGCAGCCGGCGCCAGGCGCCAGGTACGCCCGGCGTCCGGGTCGGCCGCGTAGGGATCGAGCCAGCCCATCAGCACCTTGTTCATGGGGCCGGGCTGCGGCGGCAGGAAGCCCAGCCCGACGAACAGGCCGTACCCCATCAGGTCGTACTGGCCGACGCCCTGGCTGTCCGGATGGCCGGACGGCGTGAAGTCGCTGAGCGACAACATGCCGAGATGCAGGCCGAACTCGAAGCAGTACACGCCGAGCGAGCCGAACCCGCCGTTGAAGGTCCCGAAGGGATCCTGCTGCTCGGTCTCGGGCAGCACCAGCACCCTGTCGATCCCGGTTCCCGGGGCAAAGCCCGCGGCCGGCAGGAAGGGCTGCTCAAGCACGGAGTCCTCGAAAGCAGCCCGGAAGTCGCCGGGATCAAGGTAGGTGCTGTAGACCTGCTCGGGACTGTCGCCGAGGATGTCGGTCTCCTCGCCGGCGCCGGCATGGACCAGGACGATGGTGTCGTAGCGCGTGAAGTCGACCTCGCCGTCGAGCGCCGCGACCACGTCGGCCGCCAGGACCACGGGCTGGTCGCCGAACTGCGGATGATTGCCGTACCACCCCATCGCGTGCGGCAGGTTCACCACCCGCGCATGCACGTCGACATCGATCAGCAGGCGGCCGCCGCTGACATCATGGAAGTAGGCTGCGACATCCTGGAGCTTGTGGTGGAAGAAGACCGAGTCGTGCGCGGCGTAGAGCCGGTCGGTCTGGCGGGGCGGCGGGAAGGTCCCCGGGACCTGTCCGTGCCGTCCCAGCAGGAGACTGTCGGCGAAGTCGCATGCCACCACGATCGCAGCCAGGGTTTCGGGAGCCTTCCGGGTGCGGGGAGCCCGCGACTGCACCTCCCCTGCTTCCTGTCGCAGGGGTTCCGAGGCGGCGGCCAGCCGTTGTGCCGCCGGCGCCGGCAGGTGCGGCCACGCGGCCGGGGGCGCTTCGGCGGCGCCGGCCGCAGCGGCGCCCAGGATCGCGGCCAGCAGCGCGGAGGCGATGGTCCTGTTCACTCCCCGTTCCCTTCCCGCGGCCGCAACGGCCACCTCGGGTCCCGCAGATGATTGTCGCGGCGCATTATAGGCATCGCCTGCGGGCGTGGTCAATTGCGCGGTCACCCCGCAGGCCGAAGGCATGCGGGGTGGCCGTTGGCTTGGGTTTGAGGAGAGCCCGACGCGGTACCTGTCACCCCTGATCGACATTCCCCCGCCGGGCCCCCCTGTCCATGCTGGTGTTGCCGTCTACCCGGTCTGCGCCTCAACCCGCAAGGCTGCCAACCACTCCGAGCCTCCGCGCCGCTCCGGCCGACGTCAACGGGCGAACCCCCACCAGCACCCGACACTTACCTGCGTCCGGGCAGGGGCGCCCGCCGCGTGTCACCTTCGGATCCCTTGCCGGCATCCTTCTGGTCTTCCCCGCGCGAGTGCGCATTGTCGCGGCGCTGGGGGCTGTCCTTGCGGGCCGGCGCTTCCTGGCGCGCCGGACTCGCCGATTCCTGGCCCGACCGCGGATTGGCCGGTTGCACCCGCGTGCCGCCGTCCCGCCCGCGCGACGTCGGCGCGGCAGGTCTTTCGGCAGGCTCACGCCGCGGGCGCTCGGTCGGCGTCGCTGTCGGCTGGTCCGAACCGCGGGCGCCATCGACTTGCTGGCGGGGCCGGGCCGGCCGCTCGCCGCGATCCGGGCGCTCGGCAGACGGGCTGCCCCGCCCGGTCGTGCTGTTCCACACGCGCGTGCCTCGCGGGCGGGAGTCCAGCGAACGGATGCCTTCCCTGGTGCCGCCGTCGCCCGAGCGCAGGCTGCTGCCGCCGGCATCGGAAGGAGTCACCGGCGCCAGCCTCGGACCGGTGGCGCCACCGCCGGCGGTGTGCCGGCGCAACGGCTTCTCGGCGCCGCCGACGTGCGTCACGTCGCCCTTCGACCGGCCGTTGCCATGGATGCGCACGCCTCCACCCTGGCCCGCCACGACCGGGAAGCGTTCCGTCGAACGACCGAGCGGCTTGTCCCCGCGCGTGGCCACGCCCGTGCCCTTTGCCAATCCCTCCGGCTGACGCGGGTTGACCGGCAGCGGGCGCCGACTCAGCATCGCGTCCCGCTCGGTCGCACCCGGCGCCCCATGCCCGATCTGGCGCGTGATGGCATCGTACTCGAATGTCTTGTGCACGCCGCCGCCCGGATGGTTCAGCGGATGGAACCGGCCACCGCCGTGCTCCCAGTGCGAACTGCACCCGCCGCCGTAGTACGGCGAGTAGTTCCACGCATAGCAATCCCAGTACGGGCCGTACCATCCGTTGTAGGGCGCGCAGACGTACCACGGGTCGTACCAGAAGTTCACCCAGGGCCGCCACGTCCAGGGATCGACATACACATAGACGGGGTTCCAGTACACGGGATAGTAGCCGTAGGTCGTGTACCAGCGATTGGCCCAGGTGTAGTCCCGATCGACATCGAGCGTGCAGGAGCCCGCGTACGGATCGTAGCGCGGCGAATCCTCGGTATGGCACTGCGCGCAGAGGTACCGCGGATGGTCAACCTTCCGGTGCACGTAGTAGCGCACATGGTTGGTGATCACAGCATCGCCCGAGTCCTCCAGGCCGGTGACGGCGTAGTTGACCTCGTTCATCGCCAGGTACGGGTCGCCGGCGACCCGGAAGTCGTAACGCGCGTTCCCCGCGTCCTGCTGGAAGTCGATCTCGAGCCTGCGCAGGTCGAAGGGATAGCGAGACACGATCGCCTGCACGTATCCCTCGCCCTCGGATTCGTCGATGCGCAGCGGCGTCGCCTCACGGCCGGGGAGGCGGTACTCGTGCCCCCCGAAGACGAAGCCGTCGTCGAGGCGTTCCCGCGGCCAGAGCACAGTGACCAGGCCGTCCGTATCGATGCGATACACGACGGCGTAGGCATCCTCGTTCGTCTGGAAGCCGACCCTCTGCTCGTCGCCGCGCCGATAGACCTCGTCCTCGTCACGGTCTAGCCACAGGCTGGCCCGCAGCGTCTGCGCCGCGTAGTCATAGTCGCTTCCCGGCTGCGCGTAGTCCTCGCGCGACTTCTCGGGCTGGTAACGCGAGCTGCCCGTCGTCCCCTGCGCGCCGGCGGATACGGCGACCAGCAACGCGGCCATGGCCACCGCCGCTCCCGCGAACCTTCGGGACTTCCGGCTTCCGCGGAAGCCGATTGCGTCGTCCTGATGCCGTGTCATGATCGATCCCCTTCCCTTGCTGTCGCGTTCCGGCTACAGGCTGATGAGTTGCGGACCATCGGTCGCGGGCTCGCGTCCGTCGACGGGAACCGACAACTCCGGCAGGTTGGTGATCAACTGGTACGCCCAGATGATGTTCACGAGGCCCGAACCGACGCTGTGGACGCCGAACTTCGCGTAGTGGACCGTCCCGGGCCCGGACGCGATCTCGACCGCGTAGACATGCCCGGCGACGATCTCCAGCGTGCCCGTGAGCGAATAGCCGTTGGCCGGGGCCCAGGTCACGCCCTCGAACAGGACGTGTCCGGCGCCATCGCTGTAGTCGCCGAGGTCCTGGATGCGGACCTGGTTGCGGCCGACCGTCACGAAAGGCACGCCCGCGTCGAAGAAGAACTCGAGATCGGCGGCGCCGACCTCGATGCCTGGCGTGACGCGACCGTAGGCGGGCAGCAGCGGCGCCGAGGCGGCGCGACTGAACACGAAGCCATAGCCGGTCGCGCCGCCGACGTTGCCGTCGTAGACCGGCAGGGGAATGAACCAGCCGTCGTTGCCCAAGGGACTCATCGGCAGGGGAGCGTCGACCACGAACTCGAAGCTGAGCGCGCTGCGCGCCCCCGCCGCGTTCACCGAGGCCACGGCGTATTCGTACTGGAGGCCGTTGGTGACGTCCTCGTCGATGTACCAGTGCAGGCCAGTGCCGGCATCGTAGTTCTCGTCCCACCCGATGACCGCGACCGGAACCGGGTCGAACGCGCGGTCGGGATCGTTTTCGTCACCGAAGTTGTAGTCACGCCGGTAGACTTCATAGGAAACGAGGTTCGGGCTGTAGGCCCCGTCGTAGGGCGCGTAAACGAGGTCGTTCCACTGGACGACCACGTAGCCGTCGCCGCTGATGCTGTGCACGCCGGTCGGCACCACCGGCGGCGGCAGGTCGGCGCAATTGAGGCAGTCGTCATTGGAGCAGCCGGCCAGGAAGAATCCCGGCGCCAGAACGGCCATCCACAACATGGTCAGAATGCCCCGCCTCGCTGTACGGTGCATCCCCCGTCCTGTCACCATCGTGTTCGTCGACATTGCTTTCCTCCTGGCCGGCCCCTGTCGTCCGCCACGGGGTTGATCGCACGGTTCATGCCACGGGGCGCGATGCCGGACGTGAAAGACCAGCGGCGGTCGCGCCGTTGCGGCCTCCGGACAGAACCCCTGCTCTAATTGGTTCATTTTCCTGGAGTTACTGCCAGGTCTCGTGATCCGGGTTCGCCCGGCGCAGCGCCGGAAACGGATGGCCGTGAGGGTGCACTTGCCATAAGCGGACTGTGCGCGAATGGGGACAGATTCCCCGATTGGGGACGCTTCAGGACTGGACAGCGGCGTGGCTCGGCGCACGCCTCGAGGACGCCCAAGGCGACCCGCGTGAGCAACAAAAGAAAAGAGCCCCCGCCTTGCGGCTGGTCGGGCTCGAAGCTCGCCTCTTCGAGCGCGACCGGGGCTCTGATTTCCAGTCTTGTGTCACGGCCGGGCCGTGGAGTGAAATCGTGTTCCGGGAGAAGAGGGTCCTGGTTCTCTTACGCTGTCCTGTCGGGATGATCCAGACCCCACCTCTTTCACACCCCCCGGACGGCCTCCTCGATGAGATCCCCGCCGCCTCGCGGCATTGGAACGGACTCAATTCTCCCGAGAACACGAATTTCAGCTCTGAGTCGAAGAGGATCCCTGTTCGTCACCCCTTCACGTTCCCCATAAAGCAGGTCGCATACCCAAAGCGGGACCCCATCGGAATATTTTCAACTTGTTTGAATGCAATCTCTTACGTGGGCGGCAGAACGACGCCGATCGCCCGGGACCCCTCCGGTTGTAAACAGTTTTTATAGGATTTGCGGACGTGCCGTAAGTATTTGGGATTTGGCCTATTAGGCTGGAAAAAAAAATCCGGGTCCAAGCCCGGCCATCCCGACAATTGCCAGCCGTACCGCCGTGACGTCAAGGCTCGTCGTTCAGGCCGTACAACCGCGCCTTCTTGAGAAGGTTGGGGTAGCTGATGCCCAGGTCGCGAGCCGCCTGTGATTTGTTGCCCCCGGCGCGCTGCAGGGCGCCGCGGATCTCGCGGCATTCGACCTCGGCGAGGGCGTCGCGCAGCAGCGCGCCCTTGCGGGCACCGGTTGCCGGCACGGCGCCGTGGAGCAGTTCGGGCAGGTGCTCGAGGCGCAGCGTGTCCGCCCCGTGGGCCAGCACGATTGCGCGCTGCAGCGTCTTTTCCAGCTCGCGCACGTTGCCGGGCCACGGATGCCGGACCAGGCCTTCCATGAAGCGCCGGTCGATCTCGGGCACCTCGATGCCCAGCTCGCGACTGAAGCGAGCGACGATGTGCGCCGTCAGCAGCTTGATGTCGTCGGGACGCTCGCGCAGCGGCGGTATGACCAGAGGGAAGTCCAGCAGCCGGTAGTAGAGGTCCTCAAGGAAGGCCCCCTCGCGCGCCAACTGGTGGAGGTCGCACTTCGAGGCGCAGATGACGCGGACGTCGACACGGAAGTCCTGGTTCGACCCGACCGGCCGCACCACCTTCGTGTCCATGAAATGCAGGAGCTTGCCCTGCATGCTGAACGGCATCTTGCCGATCTCGTCCAGGAACACCGTCCCGCCCTCGGCCTCGGCAAGCAGGCCCTTCTTGTCGGCATGCGCCCCGGTGAAGCTGCCGCGCTTGTGCCCGAACAACTCGCTTTCGAGCAGGGTCTCGGGGATTGCGGCACAGTTGATGGACAGGAACTTGCGCCCGGCGCGACGACTGAGCGCATGGATCGCGTACGCCAGCAGGCCCTTGCCCGTCCCGGTTTCGCCGTTCAGCAGCACGGTCAGGTCGCTCGGCGCCACCTTGCGGGCCAGCCCGAGCACGTCGAGCATGCGCGCGTTCTGCGTGATGATGTTGCCGAAGCTCTCCGGGGACTCGAGGCGGCCGCCCTCGCTATCGACCGGCCGTCGGGATTTCTCGTCCAGGAACAGGGCCAGGAACCCGAGGTAGGTGGCCAGGAAATCGAGCGCGGCCCGGTCGAACGCCGATGTCGCGGCGCCCTGCCCCGACTTGCCGACGAACAAGACGCCGAGGCGGCGGTCGTGCAGGGCCACGGGCATGAACAGGCAACTGTCGGCGACGGCCAACAGGGCCGGGACATCCGAGACGATGCGGTCACGCGGACCGAGTCGCGTGTGGAGCGAGATGCCGGCCACGGCTGCGGCGCCCGCGGGAGCCTCGATCCAGCGAGACAACTGGCCGGCCAGGTTCTCGGTCAGCCCTCGCCTGGTCACGACCCGCAACTGCGCCCCTTGCGCCGGGTCGGCCAGCGCGATGAACCCGGTGTCGGCACC